>DJVF01000012.1 GCA_002441085.1 Patescibacteria group bacterium UBA6263 | reverse complement strand
TCAATTTCCCAACTCAGCTTCTTGTATAAATTTACTATACAAAGATACAATTATAGATACATATTGTTATGGCGATGATGCTCAATTGCTCAGCAATGTAAACACAGGACAAGATTGAGTAGATATATTTACTGGGACTCAAAATTTTACATGAAATTTTGAAATAAAAATATTGGATATAGATTATGATCCAGACTGATCTGATACAAATAATGAAAAAATCACCCTCAGCTTAGATGGAGTATTGCCAGTCAATTTATCGTCATTTAAATTGCGAATAAATAAAGATTCCAAAACTAGCAAAAAATCTATCCCATGAATTCTAAGTCCAGGATTTAGTCAGACTTTGGTAGGTAATTATCAATTTCCCAATTCCACAAATGACTGAAAAAATGTGGTTGTTTCTCTGGTAATGGAAGATAAATATATTTTGGACACATACTCTTACAATCCCAACATACCCAAAAATATACCCAAACCTGGAATATACAAAGTCTATTCTGTGACGGATGGAGATACTATCAAAATCCAAAATTGAGATAAAAATATCAGTATTAGACTGCTATGAGTAGACGCTCCAGAAAGCAGCAAAACTAGATTTGGACATATAGAATGTTTCGGTCCACAATCCAAAACTTATCTCAAATCACTGATAGACAAAAAAGATATTATGCTACAATATGATGAGTCTCAATTAGTAGATTCTTATAAAAGAATTTTGTGATACGTATTTTTGGCTTGAGAAAATATAAATAAACAAATTATCCAAAACTGATATGCTCGAGAGTATACTCACAATAATAATTTGTATCAATATCAATCCAATTTTGTATCTGCGCAAAATTTTGCTCAAAAAAATTGACTATGATTGTGGTCTAGTTATACATGTAGCTGACAAAGAATAGCAGTTTGATCATGACAAAATCAAGCAGAAACTTGATCTCTCGCAACATGAAATTTGAATATCCAAATACTTTCTATACTACCAAATCCCAAATGAAGCGATAAATGAAATGAAAAAATAACTTTGATTTACATCCCCAAAACATCATCAAATTGAGATTTAGATAAAAATACACAATATGATTACCTAGATTTGTCACAGAAATATTATTTGCTTATATGAACTAGAAAAAAATATTTGACATGAAGTTTGTATGCTAATCAACAGACAAGTTTTACTGGAGATTTTGCATTTCCCAATAGCGCTAGTTGTGTCAGTATAGCCAAAGACAATATAATACTAGACACTATGTGCTATCAAAAACCATGAGATGATATAGAGTTTTCTACCCAAAATTGAGTTTTGGAATCTATCTCTACAACAGATCTATCGATATTAAAATCTTCCAAATTACAAAACATTGGCCCCAATCTTTGTATGACTTATCAATGACAGATTATACAATGCAAAAAATTACCATCTAGCAAAACAAGTATAAAAAATCAAAATAAAATCAGACTTTATGAAAATTATTTGTGACTATTGGATGGATATCTCAAAAACAATCGACAGGTGTTGTTTTATAATACAGATATGAAAAATTATTTTAACTTGCTAAATGAGGCCAAAAAAAATATAAGCGCAGAGATATATTATATAGATGTAGATTGAGAAACTATACAGACCACTGATGTATCCAAGCGATATGAAATGACCTACAATCAAAACGATTATGATTATTTGATGCAAAAATTTAGGTCAAGAATAATGGGAGTAGTATTGATCAAAAAATACAAAAAACTAAAAGAAGAATATTGGAAGTATTTGGAGGAGAATAGGCAGTAAATTTGTTTAAAAAAAGAAGATAAAATCATCATGATAGGAGGGAAGTAGATTCCGGTTTATCCCGTAAGGACGGGGCTGCAAAACTTGGCGCCGGAATGACAAGTGAGTTAGTAGATTGCCGCGTCGCTACGCTCCTCGCAATGACAGGGAGGAAGTCGCAATTACATGATTAGAGTGTCTTGTTATAGTGTCCAATAGCAGCAAAAAATTATTTAAACTTAAACAAATTGAATGGAAGTATTTTTGAAATGATATTATGGCTACAAAAACTTTGGAGATGAGTTGTTGTTTTTTGGATTGGCCAATTGGATAGCGACAAATTTTGATATATCCAATTTTGTTGTAGAAGCAGGAGATCAGATTTGGTTGGAGGATTGGATCAAAGATAACAAAATTTATCTGGGGTCAATGTTGGACAAAATTGAGGTGGTACCTATCAATCCATATAAGATGAGGTATTTTTCTCATGCTATGAATTTGTTATGATTATGAAAATATAAAAACTTTTTCAAATTTTTTGGATGAGGAGAAGTGTTGGATGACTCTAGAAAGTTTCCTCATGATGGACGAAATATTGCATTGCTATACAATCGCACAATCCGCAAAAAAAATTTTATACTGTTGTGATGAATATGAAGTACCAAAAAAACTTTTACCAAGTATCTATATAATTTTGTCATACCCAAGGCTCAAAGCATAGTATGTAGAGAAAAAGTATCATATAATGCAAGCAAATTGTATAATCAAAAAGCTGTTTTATATCAGGATTTTTCATACAATATTTTGAAAAAATTTGAAGACGAATTTTTACATCAAAGTAATTTGGATTGAAAATATATATTGATCAATATCACGCCAAAGAGTTTTGATCCTGTCAGTTTGGACAAGATAATAAAATTTTGCAATAAATATCCCGATCATAAAAAAATATTTTTTCCATGCGATATATCAGATGATATGCAATATTTTATGCAGCTAAAAAAACATATCAAGGATCTAGATATCTACAATTGGACCAAACACAATCTGACAGAGACATTACAATTGTTTTATAATAGCGATGGAGGAATATGAGCTAGGCTACATTTTTTATATCCTCTCAAAATTTTCAAAAAAAATTATCAAGCTTTGGTATATGAAGAAAAAATAGAAAAGATGATAGGTTAAGCTAGTGGGTAGTATGGGTCATTAGAATGACAGGATTAAATTCATTGCGAAGAACTAGTCATTGCGAGGAATGAAGCAATCTTATTTTTGCTATTTTACTTGTCCTCCTTGAGAAACCTGCCTGACGGCAGTCAGGGGAGGTGCCCGAAGGGCGGAGCCTGCCTGCGGTAGGCAGGGATTTATAAACGTTCTTTATGGGGCTTTTCCAGCCCCAAATTTATCCCGGTTTATTGGGACATCAGAACATACTATATTTGCTCCGCAGGCTTACTTTTGACTTGACTCAAAAGTAAGCAAACCTGTCTGCCGACAGGCAGGAACTCAAGTCGCATAAGACGTCGAGTTATGCGACAAATTTGCTTAGTCTAAGCGGTCTTTGTAGCTTTACGCATCTTTCGCCAAATATATAAGTCATGATTGCTATGAGTTAAGATTGCTTCGTTGCTACGCTTCCTAACTTTCGTCAGGCAGGCTCGCAATGACAGGAAGGAAGCTCTCGCAATGGCAGTATCAGAATTGTATTTAAATATTTAGTTGATGATGCTAATATTTATAGTTTCATTTATTATCTTTACTTTTATAAATACATTTTTTCATAATATACAAATATCGATATTGAGTTTTGATGTAGTCTTTGTGCTGTTTTTGGTTTTTTTGATTGTAAGATATAGAAATGATTTTTTAAATAAACCTAAATTGCTTTGGATAATTTTGCTATCATTTATATTGTCTATATCAGCGATAGTTTACAAAGATTATAGATATGACCATCAATTAGTAGAAAATTTTTTTAAACCACAAATAGTTTCACAGACATTAGAGATGACATGACAATTATCTCACTATATATGAAGTGGTCAGATTTTGGATACAAACGCCAATGGTAGATATATTTTGCAAAATCCTGATTGAGATAAATATATCATCAATACATCCAATAAATACCAAATATGAGATAAACTACGATTGGCCTGATATATCAATAGCGTAAGTATGATCCAGAATAAGTGATTTAGTGGGATGTGGAATCGAGAATTTGATTATGATAGACGGCTAATTATGAAGTGATATATGTGAAATATTTATGAAAACAACTCAGTTTTGTTGGATACAAAACAAAGCGATAATTTATGATTGATATCCAATATCAAAAAATCCTTGCAATCCAATATTGTTGATGCCTATGGAGATGGCGAGAATGCATGATTGATATTGGGTATGTTGATATGAGATAAATCTCAGATTAGCAAATCAGATTATCAAAATTTTATAGATAGTGGGCTAGTACACATTATAGCTGTAAGCTGAGGAAACATAATTATGATAGTAGTTTTTTTGAGTTTTATATTATTTTTTCTGCCTTTTTATTTGAGGAATTTAGTAATACTGATAGCCATAATTTGATACTCATTAGTGTGCGGTCTAGATTCTAGTGTATTGCGTGCTGTAATATTTGGAGGCTTGGGTATATTGGCATTGTTTGCAGGTAGGGAAATGAATTTTTGGAGATCGGTCTGATTGGTGTTTATAGTAATGTTGTTGGTCAATCCTTATTTTTTGTTATATGATTTATGATTTTTGTTGAGTTTTGGGGCGGTGATGGGACTCAAAATATTCAATCAAAATACAACAAACAATAGTTCCCAATCTGATTTGCAAATAGATAAAAATTTATCTACAGATAAGGCAACTGGTGGTTGAGGGTTTGTGAGTAGTATTTATATCACAATCCAAAAAAGAATAATTATTATATTGATTTACATCTACAAAAACTATATCAGACCTAGTGTGTGAGCCAATATCGGAATCATATCTATAATTATATTTTTTATGTGAAAGATCAATTTGATCTGATTTGTATCCAATTTGTTTGTATTGCCTATAGTCCCCTTTGTGATGATTTATGGCTTTGTAAGCGTATATTTGTATGAATTGTTTCCTTGGGAAGGATGGGTTTGGTTGCCTAATTTGCTTATCGATTATATCTATAGGGTGTCAAAAATCAGTGCTGATTATGGAATATATTTATCAGTCGATGACTATATAATAAAATATTTAATATTGATTTTGTTTATACTTTGATTAATCAAATATCTAGTAAAAAATAAAATAATTGCTGTATCTGATAAAACCCAAAAATCTCATTCCAATAAATCATTTATATAAATACTATCTATATAGATAAATATAAATAAGTCAAATAAGAGTTCTTAAAAAACAAAGCCTTTAAAATAATATTAGTTATTAATTATATAAAACAAAGACCGGTCTAAATTATTTATTTTATTTGGAGGACTAATATTTGTTTCTAAAAATAGTTTGTATTGGAAATGCAATCTAAATAGATATCAAGAGATTGGAAATTTTTTATGCTGTGGATTTCTGTGATAGTACTTGGATAGAATTTTGGATTGGATGATGGAGAGATTGTTGTATAGGTTTTTAGATCAAAATTTATATCTGTTTGCTTTGTTTGTATGCAGATAAAAATAAGGGGGTGGTGTCAGTGGTAGCACGTCGGTCTCCGAAGCCGAAGGGATAGGTTCAATTCCTTTCCTCCTTGAAGAAGATTACTTATTGAATTTGATTTAAAATAACAACGCTTTGCTATAACTTACTTTGATTGCCTTCGGCGAGATACTTTTGGCATCGCCCCAAAAGTATCCAAAAGCTCTAGAAAAATCAGTCTGCGTATGATTTTTCCACATTGCTACTAAGTGGTCTTTGTAGCTGTACGCATTTTTCGCTAAATATATGCGTAAAGATTGTTATGAGTTACAAAGTCATTGCGAGCGGATGTCTTTTGTCATTTCGACTGAATCACGGAGTAGTCCGTGGGAAATGGAGAAATCTCCTTTTATTTTATAATAAATATACAAATGTGATACATGTGATGAATTGATGACATTTTTCAAAGTATTTTTTTATTTGTAATGCCAGTATTTTTTGTGATAATTATTGTTTTGTTGTATCAAAATGTTTATGGCAAATCAGAGAAACAGCCCAATCTACTTAGCTTGTATGCAAAAGTAATGATATGGGTTTTGAGTTTTGTGGTATTGATAATGGGAGCTAAAATAGGCGATGATATGATAGACAAAAGTTTTATGGCCAAATATGATCAGCTCAATCAAGAGACAAATTTTTATGTAGATACCTACATGTGTAATCAAAGATTTGGAATTTATGTAGATCCACAAACATGACTAGCTCCAGATGGAATATTGACCAAAGAGCAAATGGAAACTTGTCGTGTAGAACAAATACAGCGTCAAAAAGAATATAGCAAGATAGACAGGACTAATGTATTATACAAAAATCTATATCGTTTATGATTTTTTGGATTATTACTCATACTTCACATAATTTTGAACTACATTTGGAATAGGAGAAGTCACAAGTAAAAATATAACAAAAGTTTATTTTTTACCTCGTCATTGTGGTGGCCTGCCACGTAGAACTACGTGGGAGGTTTTTTTTGCTATTTTACTTGTCCTCCTTGAGAAACCTGCCTGACGGCAGTCATGCCTGCCTGACGGTTTACATGCCGGAGGTATGCAGTCATGCCTGCCTGACGGTTTACATGCCGGAGGTATGCAGTCAGGCCTGCCTGCGGTAGGCAGGGATTTATAAACGTTCTTTATGGGGCTATTCCAGCACCAAATTTATCCCGATTTATCGGGACCCCAGGACATACTATATTTGCTCCGCAGACCTGCTTTCATTTCTGGGGTCTTGCCCCCAGTCGACAAAATACTTTTTGGCATTGCCCTCCCGCCTTGCGGGACAGGCGCCAGTATCCAAACCTGCCTGCCGGCAGGCAGGAAACTCTAGAAAAATCAGTCTGTCCCGCCTTGCGGGATAAACTGTATGATTTTTCTATCTTGCTACTAAGCGGTCTTTGTAGCTTTACACATCTTTCGCCAAATATATGCGTAAGAATTGCTATGAGTTACAAAGTCATTGCGAGGAATAGCTTGTCCCGCAAGGCGGGAAAGCAATCTTGGATAGTTAGTAGATTGCCGCGTCGCTACGCTTCCTAACTTTCGTCAGGCAGGCCTAACTTTCGTCAGGCAAGCTCGCAATGACAGGAAGGAAGCTATACAATGACAGAAATCTTGAGGAGTAGTAGAAGTGATATAGTATTTGAAAAAAGAAATTATTTCAATAAAAGAATAGAAATATTTATATAAATCAAATAAATACAAATGAAAAAATTTCTTAATTTGCTGATGGCGAGTTTATTGATAATGACAAATTTTGGATGATTGTGGGCGTATGGAGATGTACAGATCAAGCAAGTCAATCTATGATCCAAATCAGATTGGAATTTGGATAATTTGAAGGAAAAGAATTATGTAGATGGAGAAATTATAGTCAAATTTAAACCAAGCGAAATCAATCTCAAGTCGTCATCTGGAATATCTAGCATGAATAGTCTAGCTGATAATAAATGAATACAAATCAAAGAGAGTCTCTCAAATAATAATATAGCTGTGATGACTCTAGATGACAATCAAAACTTTGATCAAAAATTATCTGAACTAAATGCTGACCCAAACATAGAATATGCTCAGCCAAACTATATTTATCATACAATGTCTACATGATTTGATGATACATATTCATGAGATTTGCGATGATTGCCACAGATAGATTGGTATAGTGCTTATGAATTGTTTAGTGGTAATATAAATACTACCGGGACTTTGGTGGCTGTGGTAGATGCTGGTGTAGCTTATGATCATCCAGATTTGGCAGTCAATATGCGAGATGGATCTAGCTGCAAAAGCAATACAGGATTGCAAATCAATGGCTGTCTACATGGTTATGATTTTGCTGATAATGATAATGATCCTTATCCGGTACGTAGTGATCATGGTACTCATGTGGCTGGTACTATAGCAGCTGCAGCCAACAATGGAATCTGAATCATATGAGTCAATCCACATGCACAAATTATGGCTATCAGAGTGGGTGATGATAGTATGACGACTTTGGCAATAGCTAATGGAATAGATTTTGCTAGACATAATGGTGCTAAAATAATCAATGCAAGTTTTGGAGCTTATGATTATGATCAATATATGTATGATGCTGTCCAAAGCTTTGGATTGTCTGGTGGATTGTTTATAGCGGCTGCTGGTAATGCGGCTATAAATCATGCTGTATCTGGAGTATCTTATCCATGTGGATATGATTTGGATAATATAATATGTGTAGCCGCTACCAATTCTAGTGATGGATTGGCTAGTTTCTCTGATTATGGTGCTGTCAGTGTAGATCTATGAGCGCCTGGAACCAACATATATAGTACAGTAATAGATCTTTTAGAAAACGATATGTATACAAATAATTTCTCATGATCATTGTGAGATGTAATTACAGGATGAACTGATTTTTCTCGATGATCTCAAAATAATATGGCTATGTGATGATATAGTTGATTTGTAAGTACATATATTACATGAATACAAGATTCTTATATAGACAAAATATTTAATCTGACTGGATATTTATGATATAATTTATCAATCAAGACTTATTGTGATACTCCATCTGATTCTAATCAAGATTTTTTGGAGATAAGTTTTTTGAGTTGATGAGATGAAATAGTTTTGATACAGACCAATAAATATTATTGACCATACATAAACCAAAGTAGTTGAATAAATTTGATAGATTATACTTGATGATTATCTACGGTCTTTTATCGAGAAGAATTTGATTTGGATGTAAATCTATTCCAAAACCAAGATTTACAAATCAGGGCGCGTCGGTATTCGGATGATATTGCTGATCAGACTGATAATATGTGATGTATGATAGATTATATTCAATTGGAGTGAATATCGGAGAATGGTCTGGCTTATTGATACAAAAATTGAACCTCCATGGCGACTCCACATGTTGTATGATTGGCTAGTCTAGCTTGGAGCTCTAGTCCATGACTTAGTTATTCACAAATCAAAAATATAATTATAGATAGCTGAGATCCTTTGGCTGCTCTTAGTTGAACAACGGTGAGTGGCAAAAGAATTAACGCTCAAAATACATTGTTAACTCTAGGCTATCCCTATGTCCAAATCTATCCTACAATATGAAATATACTTAGTTGACAATGAATACAGACCAATCTAGATGCTGTGAATTATCTCAATCTAACTGGGTTTTCATGACTTTATTTTTCTGCTTATTCTGGATCAACTGAATTATGAAGAATAACTTTCCTTACATGATTGGATCTGACCGATACTGGGACTCAAGATTTTTTGCAAAATGATTTGCCTATGTCTATATGAATGGAACAGTGAAAAATCTGGTTTGCTCCATGAAGTGGATTCGTCTGAAAAAATGCAAGACTACAGATGAATTTGCCAATCAGTTTCTCTGGTATCTTGGATAGTATCAATTCTGGATCTTTTATAGTGAGATCTGGAGCTAATTGGACATGAGATATCGTGGATAATGATATGATTACTGCGGTATTTACTGGTGCATGTACAGATGTGTATTGTCCAATATATCTAGATGTGATGCACTTCACGTCGTTTGAAATCAAGCCGCAATTACTCCAAGTAAATATCCAATCCAATAATACATCCAACAATAGCTATGCCAAATCCTGAGATAGCGTTACTCTTACCTGGACATGAAGTGAGGCTTTGACAGGAGTATCTGCTACAATCAATGGTCTGACAGGACTGGTGACTGGTGCTAATACATCACGATATACGACCTTGCAAGTGACATGATCAACTGTCGAAACTGGAATTACATTTGCTATCAATTATTCCAATCTCAGTGGAGCTACATGAAATGTAGTCACAAGCACGACCAATAGTTCATTGGTAATAGTAGACCGTACTGCACCAATACTTAGCTGAGCGTCTAGTGTGGGCAATACTACGACACAGACTCCTACATATAGTTTCACATCCAATGAAACTGGCACAATATCTTATTCATGAGCTTGTACTAGTGCGACTACTGGAGCTATCTCTGGGACCAATAATATTACCTTCAATACACTCAGCAATGCTACATATAATAATTGTATAATATATGTAGATGATATAGCCTCCAATCAATCTAGTATCAATGTGCCAAGTTTTACAGTCAATTATGTGCCTCCAAGCTCAGGTGGATGATGAGGTGGTGGCTGATGATCTGTAACTCCTACATGTACAGATTCCAAATTGATATGTAGCGGATGATTCTATGTCCTCAAAACATGACAAAATTGTCAGTGATGAAATTTGGGTGATGCTTGTACCTTATCTGGTACTAATACATGAAATGATCTCTCATGGCTCAATCTACCATCTATAATCACAGGATCCAATGTCTTGCCCAAATGAAATATCTTGGGTTCTACATTTAATAATGAACTCAATCAGGCTTATTTGTATGCTTATGGTATAGGTATCACTACTATGGCTAGTATCCAACAAGCTAATATGACCGGTACTTTGCAAAGGTCACACTTGGCCAAAATGATAGTCAATTATGCTAACAAGGTCTTGAATCTACAGCCAGATACTAGTAAAAATTGTAATTTCTCAGATATATGATCACAAAATGCTGAGCTGAGATGATATATCAAATTGGCTTGTCAGATGTGACTAATGTGAGTAGGTATAGAAAATTTTGATCCAACTGGCAAGGTGACTAGGGCACAATTTGGTACGATACTTTCTAGGGCTTTGTGGTGAGACAAGCACAACAGCACATCGACTGATTATTATAGCAAGCATCTAAATGAGCTCAAAAAAATCTGAATAATGAACAAAATAGACAGCCCATACGACGTAGAAGTAAGGTGATGGGTGATGTTGATGATGATGAGAGCAGGGGGTAGTTTATAGTTGATAGTTGGTAGTTGATAATTTGTAGAGACATGCTAAAGCGTGTCTCTTTTTTATAGTTGGGAAAGAAAAAGAGTTATTACAAATAACTAGTTATTGCGAGCGGAACCACGGAGTCCTCCGTGGGATGGGAAACAATCTTATTTTTTTCTATTTTACTTGTCCTCCTTTAATTGCCTTCGGCGAGATACTTTTGGCATCGCCCCAAAAGTATCCAAAAGCTCTAGAAAAATCATCCGCCATTTGATTTTTCTTGGTTTTCTAGGTACGTAATCGTTGTAGCTGGGATTGAATACGTAAGTGTTGCTATGAGTTTAGCTAGTCATTCCGGCTAGGTTTTTTTGTAGCCGGTATAAACTATGTGCTCCTTGATAAAGGAGCTGNNACTGAGGATTTAAATCCCTCTTCACTACGTGAACCCTGTCTGCATACCTTCGGCATGTAAACCGACAGGCAGGCTCTCCCTTTAAAAAAGGGAGACAAACTAGATATGCCGCGTCGCTTACGCTTCTCGCAATGACAGGGAGGAAGTTATCGCAATGACAGAAAACTTTTATTATATAATATTTTCATAGTTTTGGTTGGAAAAAGGAAGACAGGAAGTAATAGGTGATAACTAGGGTTGTAGACAAGTGGACAGATTTGTGTCTATATTTTTGTCACATAATTGTATTGTATTCGTATAACAAAGCATAAGGATGAAAAAGGTTATGGGTCTTTAACAATTACATTTCAAGCAAATTGTGGTGGTTTGCTCTCATGTGCAATTTTTTTTAGTCATAGGAAAAATTTTTTCCTAGCTATAATATCAAGTTGTCCATCTATGTCATCTGTTTTTAGTCGCTCATATGAGTAATTATCTAGCTTGGTGACTAGAGTCTGAGCTTACTATAATAATGTCTTGAAATATTGTCTAGAATACATAACTTAAAAGCTAAGTTTACTGTGTGGAGACACAGAAGCGAACATGGACTCATTTATTTGTATGGGTTTTGATAGTAAACTTACAAGGTCTAGGCGGCCTATGTTCCCCCGTTAATTCTAAGTCATCTATAATTACTTGTCATATCGAGCGAAGAGAGATATCTCTAATAAACTAAGAGATTTCTCATTACATTCGAAATGACAGAAGAGAAAGCGATTTATCCATTCCACTTCGTTTCAGTCGAAATGACAGAGACTGGTCGGAATGACAGTGAAAAAGTAGCAATGACAAGATGAAAGGGTTTGATCATTAACATTGTTCTTCCCCCTTATTAAGAAAGAGTGAAAATAAATCCCTCCCCCCTTCGGGGTACTCCCTTTGTCAAGGGAGACAAAGCTTGTGCTCCTTGATAAAGGAGCTGGCTGCGTAGCAGACTGAGGATTTATAAAACACTTACTTCTTCTCAATGAGGGGGACGTAAAGGAAATCGTCTATACCGCTATCAGGATCAATTGAATAAATGTATACGGCACATCCTGTCCTATCGTTTAGTTTATTTGAAAATCGCTAATGCGATGTAAAAAGTTGAAAGTATCAAGTATAAAGTACATGGAAATTTATTTTATACTTTGGACCTTTGTCCTTTGAACTTTCCACTTTATACTGCGTAAGCGTAAAACGTGGTGTTTTTATATCTTTGGTTGTACGATCGGTTTTGTTGGAAAACGCCCGATGTCTGTAGATCAGGATTATTTTAATTTATATTTTATAACACATGAACTTAAAAAAATTATTTGCAAGTGCACTTAGCGTGCTTATGCTTGCTAGTTTGTTCCCTACTACTGCATTATGAGCTGGTTCTTACAGTGCAGAATTGGAAGGAGCTTATGAATATGCCTTTGATAATGGCATAACAACAATGACATCTATCGAAAATGCTAATATGTATGGCTCTTTGACTAGAGTTGCATTGGCAAAAATGATGGCAAATTTTGCAATGACAGTATTGGATAAAGATCCAGATACTTCAAAAGATTGTTCTTTTTCAGATGTAAGTGACGCTTTGGATGCTCAATATGATATGTGAGTAACTAATGCTTGTCAACTAGGTCTTATGGGAGTAGATATTACTCTTTTCAGACCAAATGACATAGTTACTAGAGCTGAATTTGGTACAGTATTGTCTAGAGCATTACGAGGTGAAGAATACAATGGATCTATTCCATATTATGCTGATCACTTAAACGCTTTGAAAGACGCTGGTGTCATGACTATGATTACTAATCCATCTGCTCCAGAAGTTAGAGGATATGTAATGCTTATGATGCAAAGAGCTGACGAAGACGGTGTAGCAACTCCTGAAATCTGTCAAGATCCTATGGTTCAAATAGCTTGTGCTCTAAATCAAGAAGATCCTTCTTGTCCAGTTGAATGTAGAGATGTTGAAGAAGATGAAGAAGAAGAAGAAGTAAAAGATGGTAATTTAACAGTTTCATTAGGTTGAGATAATATGGCTAATGGTAGCGAAATACCTAAAAAAGGTATTATAAAATTTGCTTCAGTAGACTTTAGAGCTTCTTCAAGTGCAGATATTTCTCTAAAAACAGTTGAAATTGAAAAACTTGGTTTAGCGACTATTCCAACTACTACAAGAGTTTGGTTTGAAAGAAATTGAGTAAGAGTTTCTGGTAGAGCTGCTTTCACATCTGAATGAGTTTCTACAATCTCTTTTGCTCCTATGTTTGTAGTAAAAAAATGAACAACAGAAACTT
>DJVF01000009.1 GCA_002441085.1 Patescibacteria group bacterium UBA6263 | reverse complement strand
ACAAAGTCATCCAGACTTTATGAGCAATTTTTTTTATTCTAATAATTTATATTTAATCTACTAATTCAAATACTATCAACTGACTACCTCATCCTAAGCTTTGTCATAACAAACTATTCAATGTCTGAGAATATTGATCCTGATTGCCTGATTGCAAAATATTGTATATTCATAGATATTGTGATAGTACACTTCTCTCATCTTGAGAAAGTTTGGATATCTCATTTTGCAAATCTTCTGTCAATGATCTTTGTTGTATATATACTTGTGCAATAGATAGTAGTTTAGCCTGGTCTACTTCTTTTCATATAATGTCTGCTAGATCTCATATAGCTTGTCAGTTCATCACCCTTTGTGAAAATATTTCTGCTATAAATTGAACCAATTCATTTACATCTGGAAAGAATCTAGCTACTGCTAATTTGGTCCTAGTAAATATAAGTTGATCATCATCCATTTGACCAAAGTATTGTTGGATGGTATCATCATCTAGGCTATAAGCATATTTGGCTCATATATTGTTGGAATATATCAATTTCATATATCCATTTTTGACCATATTGCTCATCATACTCAAAGCTCAGTGATCTTGGATAGTATTGTCTATAGGATCTACTTTGGCAAAGAATCTATGGAACAATGATTCATTTCCTTCTCACATTACTACAGTTCATATATTGGGATCGATGACAAAATATTTCATATTCTCATCTTTTAATCTTTGGTATGATTTACATACATCATTGTCAGATGTCTTTTCTCGAAACCATCAAAGCATACCATCTCATTGTATATTGCGTTGATTTTTCAAGAAATATTGGATATATGTACCAGCTATCAATACTCCATCACTATCAGGTCTATCTATGACCAAGTCCATAAATCTATTGTAGTGCGGAAATTGTAAATCAAATACATCTTTCCATCCATAAGAATATTTCAAGACTTCTTGTCATTGTAGTGATTCATTCAACTGATATACATTACCTACATTCATTCTGTACCACAAGAATGGTCATCCAGCTCATTGTGAAGATATCCTAATAAAATTTAATCCAAATTGGATAAATCCTCGTAATCATATCAGTACTATGATAGCCCACAAAATATTTTTTTCTGATTCATCACGTGAATATTCTCCAAGCTCTTTGATAAATATAGCAAACAACATTGTACTCCACATAATCAATCATATACCATACCATACGATTCATCATCATATCAGCCATCGTATTGCCCATCATATTATAGTGATTACAGATAAAGTAATCAGATTTTTATTTTTTTGTATAAATCAGTATATCAGTGCAAGTACTATAAATACAAACATAATCATCCATACAAATCATATATCTGTATAATAACTACTTAAATTTTGTAGTGATCGATTGTATACTACATTGAAAGGCACTACATATCTATAAGGGATATTGATGCTCTCGACCTGTGTTTTGATACTATGGTTTTGATAGTATTGTCTAAGTGCTACAGTATAATCTCTAAACTCTTGAGGATTGTAATCAGATGATTCTGTATATCATTTTTGTTCAAACTCTTGCAGCGCTTCATCTAGTATATTGTAAGCTTCTGAGTCTTTTTTTAGTTGTGGTAAAATTTGATTCAAAGTTTTGATATCAAAACTATCTATAGCAGGGCTATTTTTACACAAAAGTTTAGCATCAGTATTGATACCATAACATTGGTTATTGTGTGAATAGAATATTTTGAGTATATGATAAGATAGATTCAATCATCTAGTTTTTTTGACTTCTTTCCATCAGTATCATACATATCTACCTACATCTTCATTGGAACTTATGGCTTCTCTAAGATTTTTTTGTAATTCTTCTTGGCTAAATTGTTGTAGTTTACATGCTTGTATATCCATATTGTAGATTGGCATAGCGTCTTGCTCAAGTATCTCTGCATCAGCTTGGTTTTGTTGTTCCAATGCTTGTGGATCATCCACTTGTGCCAATAGTTTGATATCTAGATCACCTTGGTCTTTGGATTGAGTCTGTGTATCTACATGTCACATCAATAATCATTTAGCAAAGTTGGAAACTCCAAAATCTTGATTCAATACTTGTTTGTACAATAATGTAGGTCATTTGAGGATTAGTAAACTGATCGCAAAAGACAATGCCCACAAAATAATATTTTTGATATAAATTTTTTTGTCTTTGAAAGACTTGAATATCACCAATAATAGTCCGAGTACAAATACCACTCAACCTATCAATACCAATACCTTGCCAAGTCCTACGCTAATAAAATCAAAAGCATTTCATATTTGCATGACTCACATCAATCACATGATGGATATTCATGCTCCAGCTGCCATAATTCGATTGAATCGTAGTCCCAACAACAATAATCCAAATATAGCTATATCTAGAAATGCTGTAGGTTTGGACATACTAGCAATAGTAAAAAATAGTCATGATACTATAATATACTTGCTAAATTCTGATCATAGTGCTAGTTTTTTTTCTTTGTGATCTTGGATATAATTGATAAATATGATTCAACTAAGTATCGCTAATATAGTCATAGCCATTACTCATAGATCAGTTTTGTTGTCTACAAATACTAGGAACGCTCACATACCACTAGTCAACCATAGTAGCATCCAAAACCATCCAGAATAAAAAGATATATTTTTGATCAGTTCTCAATTTTTGATATCTTTGATTTTTTTGTCAAAAAAGTTTATAACTTCTCTGATTGTACCTAGAGAAAATAACAATACAAATATACCACTCAAAAAGTTCATAGATACAGCTATATTGTCTGGAGATAGCCAAAACCCTCATTTGATAGGTTGGATAAGGCTAAACCAAAATGTGATAAATGCATGCCAAAGCTGTGGTGCTCATGCAGCTATTCATAAATTTCACCACAATACTCACATATTTTCTGCCAATACTTTGGGTTCATACATATATGCATGATTAGCATCCCAAGCTGTAGAGTATGGTATAAACGATAGATTGAATCCATAGAAATAATATAGTATAGATATGATCAATAGTACTAGTCCTATCCATTTCCATCGATTTTTTTGGAGTTCATAGTTTTTGAATTCTAGTATATTTTGTATGATAATATCTTTGTAATGAGTCAGAGTCTTTTTTTGTAGATAGATCATAGCTCACCATCATACAAAAAATATCCAGGTAAGTAATGGATACAATATCCTAAATGATGCAAGTATATACACAAATAGTAGCATCACTCCTAGTCATATACCAAAATTTAGAAACATTTCTTGTCGTCTATTTTCTTTGAATTTGATAAGTTTATCAGATACTCGGCTTCATAATGATAATGTACCTACAGTGAAATATACTCCCAATCCAAATACCAACAATGTATTGATGATCAATATGACTAGTCATCATCATAATATATTGTCTTTGACCATCACAGTAAATATACTAAACAACAGCAATCCACTAGCCAAAAAAATAATAAATTTTTTGAGAGAAAATTTTTTGGATACATATAGATAGTAGATAGGTATCAAAGTAGCTATTATACCGCCAAGAAAAAGTTTCCAATTTGCTCGAGAGTTTAGCATATCCATATAATAAGTATGGTTGACCCAGTACTCATTGAATATACCTACTCAGAAAAAAATCAATATAAATGCTAATACGCCTAGAAATATCTTTTGCTTCATATTATAAAATAATAAAAAATAAATAAAAAATCTGATTTAAACTAACAATATCCAATCATTTTTCAAGTTCTAATTGTTGCAATATGTTTCCCATTTTATTGTTAAGACTTCCTTCCTGTCATTCCCGTGCTGTTTTTTGGAAGAGGGAATCTACTTCTAACCTGTCATTTCGACTGAGCCACGGAGTACTCCGTGGGAGATTTTTTTGCTTCTTTACTTGTCCTCCTTGATAAACCTGCCTGTCGGCAGACAGGGGAGGTGCCCGAAGGGCGGAGCCTGCCTGACTGCAGTCAGGGATTTATAACGATAAAATATATTATTTAATTTGCTCCGCAGGCTTACTTTTGTCATCGCCACAAAAGTAAGCAAAAGGTCTAGAAAAATCATCCGCCATTTGATTTTTCTTGGTTTGCTAGGTATGTAATTTTTCCAGCAGTAACTCAACAAGTTAGCATTTCTATGACTTTAGTCTCTTCATTACAAGAACTTTAGTCCTGTCATTGCGAGGAAGAGTGAAATGACGACGCGGCAATCTACTAACAATTAAGATTACTTAGTATTCACTAGCAATGACTAGGAACTTGATATTATATATCCAAAATATTATTTATTTTTATCCTTGAATAAATCATCAATAAAAATATTTATATACATATTTATATACCAAATATTATTTATGAAAACAATCGTAATCACATCATGATATTTTAATCCTATACATCCAGGTCATATAGAATGTTTGGAAATGTGCAAGGAGCTTGGAGATGAACTACGAGTCATAGTAAACAATGATGAACAAGTAAAAATTAAAACAGGCAAAGAAGAAGTCTTTCAAGATCAAAACTTTAGAGCAAAAATAGTTTCTTCTTTAAAATCAGTTGATCGCATAATCTTTTCTATAGAAGATAGTAGTTATTCAAACCAAACAAGTTTATTCCAACCAATAGTTGATAGCATAATATATGTTGTCGATCTAATCAGACAAAAATATTGAACCGATACAAAAATAATTTTTGGTAAAGGGTGAGACAGATGATCAACAAATACTCCCGAAGCAGATATTTGCAAAAAATTATGAGTTGAAATCATTTATTGACTATGAGCTAAGACTCATAATAGTAGCACATATAGAGCAAAGAGTTAGTGATTGTCATTGCGAGCTTGCCTGACGGTAGTTAGGCTTGCCTGCCTAAGGTAGGGAGCATAGCGACGAAGCAATCTACTATAAAATATAACTTGATTTTATTTGTATATTATATAATCAATAATATAATTTTATGTACTTAAATATTTGATGATTTATACTGTAGGTAAAAAAATCATTCTGATTTTAATTTGATTATTTTCTTTTTGATTTACTTTTGCGTATCAACAACAGTGATTTGATAACTATACCGAATCTAATTGATCCATAGATTTGCAATGCTCCAACCAGTGCTTTCTATTAATATGACCTGTATATGAAAATGATTTCATCAGGATTTATTGAAATTTGCAATGAAATGGATTGTTATGATATGGATTTTTGCTTGGAGATCAGATATATCCATGAGAAACAATTCAAGTAGCTTGATGATCAAATATAGATCAAAAGTTTGTATTATCAAATTCACAGATCTATTCTCAGATACCTAAAGATGCTCAATTGCTTATCGCATTTCAATGAAATATTATCTGAAATCAAATTCAAATCGATGCTGGGATTATGTGAGTATTTGATCAGATATGAAAGGCATGGAGTGATTTTTGGGAAATGGAGACTTTGACGCCATATAGTATCAATCTGAGATATTGAATAAAAATCTTTGGAGAATCTATCGTATGGTATGGATACATAATATTTTTGTTGGCTATAGTGTATGTTTATTTTTCTCCAAAATACAAAAGAAATAGAAATCAGATTTTGTTTTATGTGTGATTATCAATATTTCTATTTATAGGTATCAGAAATCTTGTCACTTATGTAAATATTACTTACAATTGATTAAAAGACTTTACATTCCAACAATACGATAACAAAGCTTTCTTTGATTTGTGAGATTATATAACATTGACAGATAAGATTAGAAAAGAATTAAATCTAGATATAGAAAAAAATAAGGATTGTAGTATCTTTATAGATTCATTTCAAGATCGGCCATTCAAAGCGCATCGAGAAAACTTATATATCAAACCATGTATATGAGTGATGACTTGATCAGAGGCTGATTATATCCTGTATTACAAAAAACCTATATTGCAACAAGATCAACAAAAACAAATTCTTGTAGAGTTTAATTGATCATATCTTTTAAAAAATAAATAAAACTGATGTTTGAAATATCATTTTGGTTGATGATCCAAAATTTACTTGTGAATATATTTTTGCCATTGATACCAGGCATTATTTTTTTGTGGATATTTTATAACGACAAATTCAAAGGCATATTATTATACATATTATCTTGGTTTATTTGAGTGGGAGTAGTGGCTTTTGCTATATTCAATTTGCAATTTGTTTATTATGGGATATGAATAAAAGAATATTTCATAATTTTATGATTACTCATAATATGATTTATTATCAAGATATTTTATCAAAAACTATCAATTCAAAAATATATCCGGACTCTCAAAATAAAAAATATATATCCTGATATCAAATATTCATTCTGATCGCTTTCAAAGATAGAAAAAAAATTTACAATAATAATATCTATCTTTGTTGGGCTTTTTATGATAAATACATTTATATTCAATATATCATTTCCTACTTATTGAGATGATAGTTTTGGTAACCGAAACACTCCAGCATACAATATCTATCAAGACGAATGAATAAAATTTTTTGGTGAAAAAAATGAAATATTATGAAGATGAAGACTAGGATACCCAATATATATATCTATATATAAAGCTGTAATATCAGATTTTGTAGGATTCAATGATATTTATATCAATATTTGGCAATGGTTTATTTTTTTGGGATTGTTATTATTTGTATTTAATATAACTTTTCAAAAAACAAAAAACATATTCTATTCACTTATCCCTTTATGACTGATAATATCTTTGCCATTAGTCTTTTTTCATGCAGTAGAGTGATATATGGAATTGGCTTCTGCTGCATATAGCATAATAGCAATTTGGGCATTTCTAAACTATCTAGAAAAAAGAGATTATCCTTATATATCTATTGGTTTATTATCATTATTTATTTTGTCTTATATAAAGAATGATTGATTTATAGTATATTTACCAGGTATCTTAATGTCTTTATTTATAGTATTAGTATGACAAAAAGATTTTAAAGAACAAATATTATGATTTTTCAAAAAATGATATAATTGGTTAATTTCAGTATTATATTTTTTGTTTTTCTTTTTACCATTTTTAATAATAAAAAATTATTATAATCTATGATTCAATCAAGCTGCTTGATCAGAATCAGGAGTCTGAATATCAAAAACAATTCATCGAGAAATATTTTCAACTTTCAAAAATATATTCCTTCAAATGGATAATTACAATACAGTATTTATAATTTTAGCATTGATTATACTGATATTTATCCAAACCAAAAAAGTTATGTCACCATGAAAAAAGTTTTTGATATACGCTCCTTTGATTATATTGATTATACTTATATTGGTATTTTTATTGACAGAAAATTATATGTTTGTATTGAATCAAACAACAGTAAATAGAGTCTTTACAATGGTTTTTGTATTACTATTTGGTTTTAGCTGATATATTTTTGCAGATAAATGAAATGAATAATCAAAAAACTATTTTGATATAAAATTGTAAGATATTCTATTTGATGATGAATCGCAGCATTGATTGATTTGACTTTTTTGTGGTTATTTACAGATTTTATATGATTTTACTATTTATTCTCTGCAATATTGGCTTTTATTATTAGTTTTGGCTTTGGTTATCGATTTCAAAAATATATAACATTCAGAAATAATTCAAAAAAACATTTGTTGCAATGAAGTCTGTTTTTATTATTTCAATTGATATGACAATGAATGTATATGCTATTGCTATGGATTGGAGTAGACCAACTGTGAATATATTATATGTTTGTAGCTGTTATTGCTAAGTGAATAGTGTTTTTATGGAACTATATCACAAATTATTATTTTAACTTCAAAAAGTAATATGAAGAAACTCTCTATTATTATTCCTGTGTATAACGAGGAAGATACCCTCAAAGAACTCGTAGAAAAAGTTATCTTGACTGATCTTTCTTCTGTATGATACAGTAAAGAGGTCTTGCTAATCAATGATGGCAGCAAAGATAAATCAGAAGAAATTATTTATAAACTAATCAAAGATAATCCAAAATCAGAAATCAAATACATCAAAAATAAAAAAAATTCTGGTAAATGATTTTCTCTCAAGGAATGATTCAAATATGCAATAGGTGATGTGATGATAGTGCAAGATGCAGATTTAGAATATTTTCCTGAAGAAGATTATATCCCTATGCTCAAAGCTTTTGAGGATACGAAAGTAGATTTTATATATGGTTCAAGAACCTTGGGAATGAAAAAATTTGCCAACACTTATTCTTCCAAATCTTTTATGTTTGGTGGTTTAGTTGTATCTCGATTGACTACTATACTTTCGTTTACCAAAGTGACTGATGAGCCAACATGTTACAAGATGTTTGATAAGAAACTTAAACCATATCTCCTATTCCCTCAATGAAATGGATTTGAACGAGAGCCAGCAATCACTATGCTATTATTGAGGAAATGATTCAAATATGCCGAAATACCAATTCATTATGAAGCAAGAAAGTTTGACGAATGAAAAAAAACAAATTGGAAAGATGGAGTAAAAGCATTATGGACTTTGATT
>DJVF01000035.1 GCA_002441085.1 Patescibacteria group bacterium UBA6263 | reverse complement strand
GAAAAATCTTTTGGGGATTTTTCTCAATTTATTTTACGAATCTGGCAGTTCCCATGCTGCCATCTTCAAACACAAACCTCACAAAATAAACCCCCTTGGACAGATGAGACACATCCAATCCAAATTTTTTGGAATTTACTTTTTGAATTAACAACCTTTTGCCAGGTAGATTGAATACTTCTATATATTTTGGAATAGATTCCATCTCTATATTGAGATAATCATAGACAGGATTGGGATAAATTCTGATCAAAGAAGAGGAAACTTCCTCAATCCCAATATAGCCTTCTACTTTGATGGTTTGCATAGCTATATTTACACAGTTTTTGAAGTCTGTATATGTATAGCTAATTGTGTGTTGTCCCAGTCCAGCAATAGATGGATGAAACCATCCATTTACCACGCCAGGACCTGAGTATGATCCACCAAGCGGAATTCCAGTATTTAGCTGGAATGCTGCCGTCCCCAGTGGTACAGGATTTGGACTAATAGCATTGAAAATAACTGTAGGTAAAGGATTGACAGTCAGCAATTTACTAGCTGTCGCATTGCAACCATAAGTATTGGTGTACTCATAGTTTATTTGATAAGTACCAACACCTACAGTGGAAGGGTAAAATAATCCATTGTGTATACCCTCTCCATAATAAGTGCCACCAACTGGATTTCCACCAGTTAATGTAAGTGGATTTGCATCTACGCAGATTTCTGACTGAGGGAGATTTAGTGTTACAATTGGTTTCTGACCAACTGTTACAGTTATATTTCCCGTAGCTGTACATCCTGAACTGCTTGTCCCAGTGACCGTATAGGTCGTGGTAGCAGATGGACTGACAGTAATACTAGGCGTTGTTGCTCCATTAGACCACAGATAAGTAGTGGCGCCCGCGGCTGTTAATATCACATCTTCTCCTTCACATATATTATTATTTGAAGAAGTAATATTGATTACAGGTACAGGATTGACAACTACAGTTGCAAAAGCCGTAGCTGAACATCCACCACTTGCTGTAACTACAACAGAGTAGGTCGTTGTTGTGCTTGGACTGACAGTAATACTAGGCGTTGTTGCTCCACCAGGAGACCATAAATAAGTTGACCCACCAGTAGCAGTCAGAGTAGTGCTAGATCCTACGCATATATCCAGATTGCCTGTAATATTTACATTCGGAGCAGCTACCACAGTTACGGCTGTACTAGAAGAGCTAGAACAAGTATTCAAACTTGCTGTAACTACATAAGTACCAGCATTAGCAGTGGTCGCGTTGTTAATTACAGGATTCTGGATATTGGACGTAAAACCATTGGGGCCTGTCCAACTATAACTTGATCCGCTTGTAGCACCAGCATATAAGCTCAAATTTGAGCCCTGACACACAGGTGAATTACTGCCAATTGTACTAATTACAGGAGCAGTGTTTATCACTACTCCTATATTTGTGCTTGTCGAACAACCATTTAGCGAAGCTGTAACTACATAAGTACCACCGTTGGTTGTACTAACATTTGGAATTACAGGATTCTGGATATTGGACGTAAAACCATTGGGGCCTGTCCAATAATAAGTAGCTCCCGCATTGGCTTGAGCCGTTAAGTTCAAAGTCGATCCTTCACACAAAGGTGAATTAGATCCAACAGCTGTAAATACCGGCAAGGGATTGACATTCACTGTACTTGTTAGAGTAATCGAACAACCATTTGATCCTGTAATAAAACATGAATAAGTAGCTGTAGAATCAGGACTGACTGTAATACTCGCAGCTGTCATTCCTCCAGGAGTCCATAAATAGCTTACTCCTCCTGTAGCAGTCAAAGTAGCACTTGATCCAGCACAAATAGACTGAGCAGGAGTGATAGTACCACTGGGTAGTGGCTTGATAGCAATATTAAAGGTATCAGCCAGCATCCAAGTGGTGCCTGCAAATACATTCACAATATACGTAGTATTTACAGTAGGACTCACTGTAATAGTCGGCGTATACTGAGGTGGAGTTGTATTCCACTGATACAAGGTAGCAGTAGGATACAGGTTGCCAATAGTAATTGGAGAACCGGAACAGATAGTGTCATTGAAGACACCAGCGCTGACCTGAATTGTCATAATCATAGCGAAAACAACAAACAGGATTTTTGTAATTAAATGTTTCATAGTTTTTTCTTTTTGTATTTATTTAACAATTATTAGACGAATATTAATGATCAGAATTCATTAATTTATACTTTTTTATAAACAAAAGTCAATGGTAAATCAAAACAAATCATAAATACATAAGATATCAAAAATATAAAAATAAAGTGAACTTTACAATTATCTACAGATTTTTTCGTCTAACAATACATAGCTTGAAAATTTTGATATATTCTTTATGATACAAGCTAGTTTTAATTAGTTTAAATAAAAATGAAAATTATCGGAGTATTGATTTCTATGTTTTTTTTGGGATTATGAGCGAGTATGTGAGATGATACAGTAGCCTGTACTATGGAATATGCGCCAGTATGTGCATCAGTACAAGTACAATGTATCCAAGCACCATGCCCAGCTATACAACAAACATTTGGCAACAACTGTATGATGTCAGCAAACCCCAACGCCCAGTTTCTTTATGAATGAGAATGCAAACCAGACAATACAAATAAATGATTGGATCTGAGCGACTGTGAATCGTATTTTGATGGTTGTAATAATTGTTCTATAGTTGATTGAAAACCATCTGTATGTACATTGAGATACTGTGAAACTCCATTATGAGAAGCGAAATGTACAAAATATAAATCTGAATCACAAGATCTATCCAACTGTGAATCATATTTTGATGGTTGCAATACATGCACAGTAGACGATTGAAAAATTTGAGGATGTACCAAAATGCTTTGTGCTACTCAACAAGAGCCAAGATGTCTAAGATACAAAGACTGAATCTGAATAGCCAATCCAGCTTCAGTATATTGTCAAAAAAATTGATGAAGTTTGATAATTGAAAATAATGAGAAAGGACAACATTGAATATGCGTTTTTGAGGATGGATCTAGCTGTGAAGAGCGAGCATATTATAGATGAGAGTGCAAACAAGTTTGAGCAATCGAAAAATATTTATCATGATATATAAATGCGAGTTGATCTCATCTCACAGACATCGAAACTAAATTAAGTTTTCTTCAAAGTTTAAAAAATAAGTTTACCCAAAGATATAGAATAATAGCTCATAGCATACAAAATTTTATAGAGACCATCTATGTCAAAGATTTTGAAAAGAAAAAATTTACTCTAGAAGCTGATTGAAAAATTTTTCCATTTACCATACAAATACCCAAATCACGGAGAAATAAATATAGCGAAAAGATAATTATCAACCAATACGATCAATACAATAGCGATAGCTCTCTGATATTTGAGTACAAAGATTCACAAATACAGTCCAATATGATATTTAGTATTAGCGTAACTAGCGCATCTAATCGACAAAAAGCTACACAAGAATGAGAATTTAATATGCAAAAAATTTGAGAACATCAATGATATATATTTTATTATTCTCAAGCGCTAGATATGCCATATACAGATCAACATGCAAATACATATGCTCAAATGGTATCTCAAATACAGGAGATTATACTATCATTTGTCATTATGCAATAATATCAAATATTATATATAAATAATCAATATCAAATGAAAAAAAATTGAAAAGGCGTAGGAGTCGTCAAAGATGAATGACATGGAAAAATAGGTGAATTTATAGATATAAATATGCAAGATTCTGCTATATATGCAAGTTTGACAAACAATTTGATGACAAGTCAAAAGTCTCTGCAAGACAGAATAAGTATACTGGATATTCCCAAACTACATATGTTTACAAACAATGAAAAATTTTATATTCTGTCTGAATTCTTTTTTACTCATGACAAAAAAGGAGATGATATGTATTTTGATCGCAAAAATAATTTGATCACACCAAGCTGATTGAATTATATTAATCAGCTATTAAATGACGCAGTAAATTATTATCAAGATTATTTACTTCGCACTGTATGAAAATCTTTTATACAAAAGTGGAATAAAAAAAAGAACAATCCCCCCAAGATATCTTTGAAAGATACCAAAGACGTTTTGGATTTTATAGAAGCTACGACCTCAGAAGAAAATTCTAAAGCTGACAGACAAATAGATTGCTCATTATTGAAAATATCTTTGTGATTACATGAATACAAATCTTATGAAAACGAAGTATCTCAAGCCGAATCAAAATTTAAAGAAATCAAAGAAAAATATTTTTTTCCACACTTTTATGACGAAAAAGAAAAAGAAATTGATTATGATTTATATAAAAAATGTTTTGATAAAGAATGAGATTGTGACTATGTACAACTACAGACCAAACCAATAGAATCTGGCAAATCTACTATTTTTTTCAAAACTTCTTGGAGAATCAAAGATCCTCAAAAAATAGTACTCAAGATGTTGTCCAATCGTAAATATGACAGTTTGGATGCTATCAATGACATATATGGTATAAGAAATGAAGTAGTATCTAGAAAAGATGCACTACTTTTGCTGGAATATCTACGAAAAAATATTTTTGAAAAACAATGAGAAATATCAGACAAAAATATATTTGTCACAGATCTCAACAAAAGCGAATTTGAAAAAATACAAGAAAGTATAGATTTTGTAATCAGTCACAAAAATGAATTAGATTATGATTTTTATGATTATATCATAGCGCATTTTCAAAAACAAAAAGAGAAAGCTCAAAAATCTCATTCAAAAAAGGACTCTAATAATAATAAAAATTATCGTGATATCAAAATCATATCCAAGCTATGATCAAGAAAAATAGAAACACAAATCAACCTGATAAACAACAAAAATGAGAGAGCCTATGCTCATCATCTTTTATATGATGCAAAAGCCAAAATATATACATTGGTTAGATTGCAATCTTATATATCGGAACCTCTGATAAAAAGATATATCAATGAAGCTATAGAAAAAAATATTTATTCACATACTGATCACAAAAAAATACCAGAACTATTACAACTGGGATGATTCAAATGAAATTATCAAAAAATTACTGAAACAGAAAAAATGGCTGTAATAAATAAAATATTTCTACATATGTATCAAAATGAAATGAGTTTTATCAAACTAGATATCCCTGGTAGGCAACACCAAGCCATATATACTACTATAGATCACTGGAACGCATATCATTACAATACAGAACACAAAAAAATATATCCTGACTGAGCTCAAGTCAAAATCGACAACAAACGAACCAACAAAAAAATATAAAATAAATCGAGAAAAATCCCAAAAAGATTTTTCCGATGTTTTTATCTATAGGAATTGTTTTAAATTTTCTATATGGTAAAATAAATCGAAAAAAATCCCAAAAAAAAATTTGGATATTTTTGTCTATATGGATTGCTTTGAAATTGCTATATGGTAAAAATTATTTGTAATTTGATCTGATTTGATTTAGATCTTTTTGGAGATTCACTAAGACATTTTTCAAAATTTTATTAGTATTGAAATTAGTAGCGTAAGATATATTGGCTGCATTAAAATTATTTCTGAGAGTATCCAAATTGGTTATATATGTTTTTAGATTATAATAATTTGTATTTATTGATTGTAAATATTTTACTAGGTAATCTGTTTTGACTATTATTTCATTGATTTTTTGAATTTTTTTATTTTGGAGATCGACCTCGCAAGAAACTATTCAAACACACTTTTCATCACATCATTTGATTACAGCTATTGTATTGGGATTGGCGCAGCTTATCAAAGACTCAGAACACACTCATCATATACAACAAGATCAATTTACAAATTCACAAGAATCTACAGAAATATATTCATCTCTTGGTAACTGATTAGATGCCTGTGTAATAGCGATAAGTAAGAAACTAAGCAATAAAGATGTAAACATAAACTGTAGTGATAATGATTTTTTCATCCTAGATATATAATTTTAAAATTAAATTATTCTTGTTGTATAATTATCAATAATTCGTTGATTAGTGTTTCTATCTCAAGTATATTTTGATCGATATTAGTTGTGGAATAATCATATGTTGTATCCATAGATATGTCATCTAATGATGTAGCCGTCCTAGTAAGTAAAATATCACTATCTTGTACTAGTCAATCACTAGTCTCCCCTATAGTGTCTATCATCATGGTTTGTGATGAGTCAGGGTCAGGAAAATTAATTGGAGATTGTTGCTCAGAATAAACTTCTGGTGTCTGCAAAAGATATGACTCTGGCGATTGTTGTTTAGGAGATGTGTTGATAGTGGTAAAGTCTGAATCGGATTGATCGTTTGACTCGGCGTAATCTATATCTCAATCCACAATTTGGATATCACTAACTGAAGATTCTTGCATGTTTTTTTGCATGAGAATTGCTTGAGATCATATATTATCATATTGTATTGAGGTAATATTGGGGGATATATTCAATTCTTTATTGTAAAACACTATAGCTCATCGCACTACAAACAAAACTACAAAAGCTCCAGCATAAACTCTATAAAAATAGAATCTTTTGGTCAGACTTTTGGGATTGGGATAAATATGTTGCATTACTTTTTCCCTTGCAATTGGAGGCGCCTTGGCTGTTGGGAAGTAATCTTTGGAGAATTCCATATTGATTAATTATTATTAAAGGAGCTTAATATAAATCACTAAATCATCAGTTCTTTTAGCATTTTTTGATCTTTTATTTTTTGTTTCAATTCTTTTTTGGCATTGAATATCATGGTTCATACTGTATTTTTGTTGCTTGTTATTATCTGAGCTATTTCATCATAAGATTTGCACTCATAATAATATAGATACAAAACATTTCTAAATTTTTCATCAAGTTGACTGAGATATTTCATCATAATTGCTTGTTTAAACTCGGTATTTAAATTTTCTTTTTCTATACTATCTTGATTATCCTCTCGTAATTGCGCTTTTTGTTCATCTACATGGAATCATGATTTGTTGGTTCTAATCCAATCTACGGAAGTATTATGAGCAAATCTATAGAGCAATGTTTTGAAATTTTGGATTTGATTGATTTTGCAATATTCAAATATTTTGATAAATACATCACTCAAAACATTGCTAGCATCATCGGTATTGTAATTGAGAATATTCCAAATGTAAGAAAAAATCTTATCTTTGTATCTGTCATACAAAACTTCAAATGCTTGATTATCTCATAATTTCACCCTTTCTGAGAGCGCTTCATCACTCAATTTCAGAAGAGAAGAAATATGTGTATCTTCTCAAAACCCAAACATATTTTTAGCTAGCTAATCTAAATTGATACCAATCTAATTATTTTAGTTGTATTTTACAGACGAAATTTTTGGAGGAAAATTTTGGATATTTTTGATAATAAAAAAAATTGTAATCAGATTTCTTTTTTTTATAATGCATATTATTTAGTATAAATTGAAATTTAAAATATGGTTTATAGAAATAAATTTTCTACGTGATTATTGTTTATATGAATTTTTGTGTGAATGTTTTTTTATATCATTCGACAAAATTATGCTAATGCCCAAAAAAGCTTATTAAGATATGAGCAAGAGCAAGAGCAAGAATTGAACTTGAATATAATTGATAGATTATCATGAACTATACAACAAAGTATAGATAAATATCAAAATAATTTTGATTTATTGACAGATGGATCTTTTCAAAGATATTTGAGTGATGATCATCCATTTGAAGACGCCCAATATACACCAGCTGATCTGCAAAAAATAGTATCTTATTTTACTCACAACCAATCATCCAAATTTATGCTCAGAGCTCCTGCGGCTACAGCTTTTGCTGATATGGCACGAGCATTTTGGAACAACTTTGATAAGAAAAAAAAGTTATATATAGTGAGCGCATATAGATCTTATGGCTTCCAAAAAAATATCATATCCAATGGATGTAAAAATACTCATTGTGCTGATCCATGAGCTAGTGAACATCAAGCATGATTGGCTATAGATATAGCTGTAGCCGACACAAATTGAAACATATTACAAATGCATACATGATCACAATATTATAAATGGATGGAGCAAAATGCTCATAAATATGGATTCCACAATACATACCAAAAATGAGTAGATATAGATGGCAAAATACCTGAGCACCGACACTGGAGGTTTTTAGGAGAACCTTTCGCTACATATTTACATCAAAACCAATTAACCATAGCTCAATATTTCAAAAACATAAAAATGTAATCACATAATATATTTACTTTATAATATTATCAAAATGACCAAGAAAGAAGATAATAAATCATCGCAAGATCTTCAAGAAAAATTAGATGAAATGATAAAAGAAAAAGACGAAAAAGAACAAAAAGAAACAAAAAGAGAAAATAAATCAACAGATTTGGATGATATAGAGTCTTTAAAATCTCAAATTACAAAACTAGAAAAAGAAAAGAACGAACTAACAGAGATGGCCAAGAGGGCTCAATATGACTATATCAATTTGAAAGTAGATTTTGATAGATTTGTCAGACAGACTCAAGAAAAAAACAAAACAATAGCTGTAGATTATTTGATAGAGATTGTCAAAAAGTTTTTGCCTTTTATAGAAAATTTGAGAAAATCATTAGAAAATGTTGCCAAATCTTCTCAAATCAATACTGATCTATCACAAGATCCTATAACAAAATGACTCCAACTCACCTATGATAATTTTATCAAAACTTTGGAATCTATGAATATATATCCTATAGTATCTGTAGGAGAGTTACCAGATACATTATTTCATGAGCCAGTTTCTACTAGCACAATACAAGATAAAAAAATGAAATGAAAAATTATACAAGAATTTGAGAGAGGATTTTTTTATCGCAAAGATTGAGATACCAAAGTAATAAATACTTCCAAAGTCATTGTAGCCAATTAAAATAGAATTATCTCTAAAATATGTAAAATCAAGCCTGAAATATAGTTCCAAACCACTAAAAATAGAAGACGACAGTGTAAAACACACTGATTAATTGTATATTTCGCATAAAATATGAGTATGATAAAAGAAATAGCAGGTATTAATTAGAATGTTTTTTGTCTAATTTTGTCTTGATTTTTATAAGCAATTAAATATATGTGTTTTTACGTGTTATTTTTTTGTAATTTTAAATTATTTGTAAAATTATGCCAACAATCAATCAACTTATCAAACATTGAAGAACCAAAAGAAAAGTAAAATCCAAGGCTCCTGTTTTACAATTTGGTATAAACAAACTAAAAAGTAATAAAAAAATAAACAAACCAGCTCCATTCAAAAGATGAGTTTGTTTGAAGGTTTCTGTAATGGGACCCAAAAAACCAAATTCAGCTCAAAGAAAATTTGCTAAAGTAAGATTGTCAAACTGAGCAGAAGTATTGGCTTATATACCATGAGAATCTCATACATTGCAAGAGCATAGTGTCGTGCTTGTCAGAGGGTGAAGAGTAAAAGATCTTCCATGAGTAAAATATCATATTATCAGATGAAAGTATGACGCTAATCCTGTACAAAACAGAAAACAATCTAGGTCATTGTATGGCTCCAAGAGACCAAAAGCATAATATTTTATAATAATTATAACAAATACGCAATGGTTAAAAAAGAATTTACTTGAGCACAATCAAGCGAAAAAATTGAAAAAATCATAAACTACATTATGAAAAACTGAAAAAAAAGCGTAGCTAAGAAAATTTTTGAAAATACTCTGAAAGAAATCAAATCAAGTTGACATATGAATCCAGTCATAGTTGTAGAGACAGCTATAGAAAACGCATCTCCTTCTGTAATGATCAAATCCAAAAGAGTAGGATGATCAATATACCAAGTACCGGTAGAAGTCAAAACAAATAAGAGATTGTTTTTTTCTATAAAATGGATATTGGATGCTGCAAATTCAAAAAAATGAAAGCCTATGTACAAAAAATTATCAGAAGAAATTTTGGCTGCTTATTCTAATCAATGATCAGCTGTCAAGAAAAAAGAAGAAACTCACAAAATGGCTGAAGCAAACAAAGCTTTTGCATATATGGCAAAATATATTAGTTAGTCGACAAATATCATTTAAAATTTAAAAAATTTAAAAAAATGGGAGATACAAATGGAGGAAAATTTCCAAGAGTCTTTTTTAAGCTCAATATAGCAAGACAAAAATCTGGTGACAAGCACAACAAAGCTATTGAGCGATATATTGATATTCTCAAAAAAGAAAGTAAAATGTGAGAGACCAAGTGGACTATAAACACCAAAGAAAAAGCTCTCAGCAGATTAAAAAAATATTGAATAAAAAATGCTGAAGTTGCAAAATTTTTGGAAAGAAAATGATTGAGTGATTTAGTATCTAAAATATCCGTATAATGGTTAGATTAAAAACAAACGCAAAAAAAAAGTTGAACAAAGCTCTAACTAGAGTTGAAAAAGTCGTAATTATGGACGTTAGAAGATCTTTGGAACAACAAAAAAAATGGAAAGCTAAAGTAATGAACAACAAAGCTAGATAATTTTATTAAGTGATAAAAATCAAAAATGAATTATTCAAGATTAAAAAATATTTATGACAAAAATAATGAAAATATATTGCCTGTCAAAGCATGAATGTTTTTGGAGATACATGAAAAATTGAATGAATGAGAATGAAGTAGGATTTGGAGATTCAAATGATTGGTAATAAGTGTCAAAAAGCCCAATCATCCTGATGGTACTTTTACTATTAGATGACCTGTAGCTCGTATGACTATAGAAAAAATATATCCTCTATCTTTCAAAAAATTTGATAAGGTATTATTATTGGATGATTACAAAACCAAAAGAGCTAAGCTATATTATATCAGAGAAAAAGTATGAAAGGATGCTAGATTCAAAAGCAAGATTACCAACGAAGGTAAAGATATAGATTTGACAAAAAAAGTAGAAAAAAAGGTAGAAAAAAAATCAGATTAGAAAATTATTTTAAATTTTGAAAAAAGTATAAATGAAACTCAATGTTCAATCTCGTCAATTAACTGGTAAAAAAGTTAAACAATTGAGAAATCAAGATATTATACCAGGAGTAATATATGGTAAACGTACAAAAGAAGCTATATTGGTATCATTCCCCAAAAATGAATTTTTGAGATTATTCAAAAAAGCATGACAATCTACTCCAGTGACTATTAGCTGAGATGGGATTGATCAATTGGTTTTGATACATGAAATACAAGTTGATCCAGTAAGTGATTTTTTGATACATGTGGACTTTTTGGCTGTAAGTAGAGATGAAAAAGTTGTAGCAAGTATACCTCTTATACTAACTGGTGAATCCAATATAGAGAAACTTGGAGAATGAAAAATACAATTACTTAAGGATACTGTAGAGGTAGAAGCTTTCCCACAAGACCTTCCTCATGAAATCAAGATTGATATATCTAATATACAAAAAATGAATGACGTGATATTTATCAAAGATTTGGATATAGGTGCAAAAGCTGAAATCGTTGAAGATCTAGAACAAGCTATAGTTACAGTTGTAGCTTTTGAAGAAGAAGAAGTTGAAGAGACTCCTACTGTAGAATGAGAAGATAAAGAATGAGAAGCTAAAGAATGAGAAGCCAAAGAATGAGATACTAAAACTGAAGAAAAAAAATAAGAAAATTTGTTTTTAATTATTAGTCTATATAATAATGCCTAGAGTTTGTTTTTTCACATGAAAGTGAACAACATCATGAAATAATAGATCTCATAGTATGAGAGCATCCAAAAGAACATTCAAAGTAAATTTGATTAGCAAAAAAGTTACTCTTGCTGATTGAAGTAAAACAAAGATCAAAATAAGCTCCAAAATTTATAAAAAGCTAAAGTGATTTATATAATATAAATATTTTTTGAAAATTAAAATAATTTTGTAGAAATAAATGTATAGGATCAAACCCGCTAAAGCGGGTGAGATCAAAAATATAAAAGTTATGGGGTAGTAGCTCAGATGGTAGAGCAAACCCGCTTTAGCGGGTGTGGTCCCAAGTTTGATTCAGATTATAAATATAAAATATGAACAATCGATGCGTTTATATATTGTATTGAAGCAGATATTATATATGAAGCACTAATAATATAGATAGGAGATTGAAACAGCATCACAGATGACACACACATTCAACTAAGAGAATTTGAGATCGGACGTTGGTAAAAGTTATAACTTGTAAAGATAAAGAAGAAGCTAGGTCTTTGGAAATGAAAATTAAAAAATCATGACATATCGATAGATATGTTGGTGAATAAAATTATGGGGTAGTAGCTCAGATGGTAGAGCAATAGCCTTTTAAGCTAGTGGTCCCGGGTTCGATTCCCGGCTACCCTACCATAATAAAAATGGTCTGATTTAAATCAGATTTTTTTTATTTTTTATTTAAAATAAGTCTTGATTTTGAAATATATTTCATTATTATATGAAATATATTTCACTTTATTATTTAATACTATAGATATGGACCAACAAATTAGAATGCCACTCATAGGAGATCAAGCTCCTGAATTTAAAGCACAATCTACTCAATGACTAGTTAATTTTCCACAAGATTACAAATGAAAACGAGTGGTTTTGTTTTCTCATCCTGCAGATTTTACACCTGTATGTACTACAGAATTTATATGATTCCAAGATTATTATCAAGAATTTCAAAAAATCAATACTCAACTTTTGGGATATTCTGTAGATGGAATACACTGACATATAGAATGGCTAAGAAATATAGAAAAAAACTTTGGAGTCAAAATAGAATTTCCATTGTTGGCATGATCTCAAATAGCTTATCTATATGGAATGTTACATCCCAACGCTGACAATTCTGCTACAGTTAGAGCTGTATTTGTAATCAATCCCGAAGGGAAAATATCTGCTATTATGTATTACCCACTTTCTAATGGTAGGAGCGTACAAGAAATTTTGAGATTGGTAAAATCTCTACAAACTACAGCTAAACACAAAAGGGCTACTCCAGAGAATCGACCCAATAATAGACTATTTGGAGACAAAGTGATAGTGCCTCCAGCATCTACTATGAAAGATGCTCAAGAATATCCACAAAAATATGAAAACAAAGATCGATATTTATGTTTGGATAAGATTAGTGAATAGTTTTTAATTTATAACTTAAATAAAATGCCTAGAAGAGATTGAACTTGACCAAGATGAGAATGAGCAATGACTGGTCACAAAATGTGAAATTGTGAAAAAAATTGAGAAAAATGAAAAGATGTGGAATTTGCTAGATGAATGGGGAATAAATGATGTAGCAAAAGAAAATGAGAATGAAATAGATGGAAAAATATTGATTAATAATCAATATAAACCAGATTTAAATTTTTGATATATTTATTAATTAATATTTTTTGTTAATGTGAAGAAATAGAAAATGTAGAAATATATCTGGAAAACCCAGATGTTATCATTTCAAACCAGCATGAGTACCCAACAAAATTATTGAAGAAATAGAGCTTCTGATAGAAGAATATGAAGCTATTAGACTAGCTGATTTTGAATGATTGAGTATGATAGCATGAGCAGAAAAAATGTGAATATCTGCACCTACCTTCAATAGAATATTATCCTCTGCCCATCAAAAAATAGCAAAAGCTATAATAGATGGCAAAAGTATCAAAATATGTAAGTGCGAAGAATAAAAATTTTATTTATTATTTCAAAAAATGGAAAAAAAATTTAATCCATTAATTTTTTTGGCATCTTTGGGTGCGGGATGAATAGCTATCATACCTTTTGCTCTTATGCAATATAGCGTGAATTTTGGTGAATGACTAATCAAAATATCTCATATTATACAAATGTTTGGATCAACCAATATGATGCGGCTGTATTATATCTTATTTGCTATAATGATTGTTTTTGGAGTATTGCATATTGTATTGACTGCAATATTTTTGAAACAATTATTTACTCGATATGGAAGTAAGGAACATAGAGATTACAAAGAAGATCCATTGAAAAACTATGGACTGATTACACCTCTATTGTCATTGCTGATGACTATGAACTTGGTTATATGACCGATAAGATTTTTTATTCCCAATTTTGCTGATAATCTACAAACATTTATGCTGCCGGCATTGATATTTTGGATCATATTGTTTGTGATAACAATGTATACTTCTATGAAAATTTTGAAAAGAGCTTTTGAACAAAGTTTTGACATAGAAAAAATAAATTTCTGACGACTACTTACTCCATTTACTATATGAATGCTTAGCGTAGTGGGAGCATGAATAGCAGCTATGTCCAAGGATTCACAAATAGCCAATACAGCAGCATTTTTTACGCTAATATCTGCTAGTATGTGAGTGTTGTTATTTTTGGTCAAACTGATAACATTATTCAAAAAACATTTTGAAGACAAAAACTGATTGCCTAGCAAATATTTTATGCCAAGTTTTTTGATAGTAATTCCCAATATCACTTTGTATGCTATCACGTTTTTTAGACTAGGACATTATTTGGAAAAAACTATGTGATTCCACTTGGATTATTATTTCTATTTTGTGATAGTGGGAGGATTTGCTTTTGCTACTTGGTATCTAATATTTGGACTGATATTGATGAAGAAATTTTTTCAAAATCATTTTTTCAAAAGAGAATACTATGTACAATTACGAGGTCTTATATGTCCTTTTGTTGCATATGCAGTACTATGAAGTTTTGCTTATAAAGTAATGTGAAACAATATGGTTATATATCGAGTAATATTATGATCTACACTAATAAGCATAATATTGTATTGGATTATATTCAAAAGATATACGTCCTGTGGGAAAAGATGAGTAATCTGCGAATAAAAAATATGGAAAGATATAATCAATAAACCGGACAAAAATCCGGTTTTTTATTTTAAAAAAAGTCTGGAACATAAACAAAGTCCAGACTATTTAATAAGTTCTTTTCATGTCAGATTTTTTTTCTTAATTTTTTTTTGAGTTTCTTTTTTTTCTTGCTCTTAATAGAGCGAATTGCTTTTTTTCGAGCGTTGCATTTTCTCATAATATACCTCCTTTCTAGTTTTTTAGGTTTATGTTTTGTAGATATATAGTGATTGTTTGGATTTTTAGCAAGTCTTTATTTTAGGTCAGATATAAATTATCAGTAGTGGTAATTCCATTTATTTGAGTCAAAAACTGCTTGAGATCTCATTTGTTAATCTCTGATGGTTTGGATTGTGATGGAATAATAGTTGGCTTTTGATTGTAGGATAACATATTGTATCAAATTTTGATAATATAATTTTGGGTTTCGGTTGGCAATTGTATAAAATTATTTTCTGTAATCCTTTGTCCAGATAGCACATTGGGGCCTGCATTATAATGAGCTAGCATATCAGCAGCGGTATCTCATTTATTTTGACATTCTTTGAGATATTGAGCACAAGCCTGAGCTCATATAATCGGATTTGTAAATATTTTTTGATAATCAGACTTTGGATATCATAATTTGACAATATATGATTTAGCTGTCTGAGGCATAAACTGGAATAATCATCTAGCTCCTGCTGTAGAACCAATAATCTCTCAATTTTGATATAATCTACCGCCACTTTCTTGTTTCATAAGATTGAACATAATACCATATGGTAATTGGTTTTGATCTTCTAGATGATGTAAATATCTGATAAATTCTGGATTTTCAGCATAATTTTCATCTGGTCAATTGGCTAATTTTTTGATCTCAGGATGATTTTCATCTATAGATTCTGGTTTGCTAATATTAGTGTTTTCTGGCGCTGGTAAATCAGTGCTTTGTGATAAAGTTGTATTTGATAATATAGCTTTGGTTTGGACTCAGTCTATCATATTTTTTTGATCTACTATTACTGATCCAAACAAGGCCAAAGCAAATTCATCTTTGCCTGCTATATTTTCCATAAATTTTGGATTTTTTGCTAATATGGGAATATTGATATCTAGATAAGATTTGGTAAAATCTTTTTCTTTTCAACTAAACTTGTCTATATCTATTTTGTATGTTTTGTTTCAATCGCCATCTACACTTTCCAAAATATAATTGGTCCATGTTCATCACATCTCTTGCAATACCATAGGATTGATTATTTCAGGATTGGATATGTTTTTTTGGATAGACTCTTGTAGCAAGTTATAGTCCAATGGTATCTTGGATTGGATATCACCAGCAAGAGCAGATAATCCAAGCCTAGAAATACAGTTATTGGGATCACTCATTGAGACTGTAGAATTTAATATATTTTTTTGGAAATAATCCATAGAATCTGACATAAAATCTTTTTTGTCCTGAGTATCTAGCTGTGAATCTATTTTTTTTGAAAGCCACTTTCTTTGCAATCCATCCAATCATCATGAGAATCACAATAAACTCAAAACCATATTGAGCACTCATTTGAATGGCTTGAGCATATCAAACATATCTATTCATAATAATTTTTGGAATGGCTTGAGCATTCAATCAGCCTGATCCATTAGATCCAGAGCGGATTGAGACAAATCTTTTCTCTTTTGGAGAAATCAATCAGCTTTTTGCAGAGAATCAATAATTGCTTTGATAGTTTGAGGATCGTTTTTGATAGCAGCGTTGTTGGCTATATTATCTAAATATTCTTTTTGATCATCGGTCATGTTGATATCTCATCATGCTTGGATTCACAAATCTGCTAGACTCAACTTGGATAGATCTTTGCTAGATAATATTTGAGGATTGTTGGTCAATTGCATAAATTCATAAGGATTCATAAGTTGAGGTATATGATTTGCATTATCTCGCAAACTTGTCTGCATAGATAAAAAATCTATAGTTTTGGTAATTTTTTTTCATACAGACAAAAATTCTCATCACTTGGCAAAAGTATTGAGCGCTCATTGAAATAAATTTTTGAATCCATCATCTACATTTATCTTGGCAAAAGAAGAAAAAAAATCTGCACCATTATTTGTATTTCTGAGAGTATCCATAAGCATAAATTGGATTCATGTATTGATAGAAACCAAAGCTGCTGGTGGAAAGTTTTTGGATCAAAGCGGGAGAAGTGTTGATTGGAGATAATTGTCGATAGTATGAGAGATTTGGTTGGAAAATTTATCTATTTTGGCATCGATATTTCAGTTTAGTTCTGGGTAAATTGAAGTATCTTGAAATGTTTCTTGTAGCTTGGTATATAGTCAGCTTTGTTTGATAATATCTAGAGCTTGAGGATTGGGATTGTGAGATTTTTCTATGTCTTGTTTGAGTGAATTTTGTTGATCGTTACTAAGTTGCAAAATATGATCCTCAATACCTTGTTTTTCAGTTTCCAAAATTGTAAGTTCATCTTGTTTTTCTTTGGTATCCAAAACCTGAGCCTTGAGATCATCGATCTGCTTTTGTAGCTCTTGTTTTTGCATTTCTAAGCCTTGTTTTGTGACTTCTTGAGTCTTAGTCTTTTCTCAATCTAGTGTCATAGCTAAACTATAATTAAAATATACAACAATTATAAACTAAAATAGCAAAAAATGCAAAAAAATAGATATTTTGTGTCATTACAAGATAAATTGATAATATTTGTTGAAAGTATTTTTGCTAGTAATCTTGACAATTTATATATTTTTATATATAATATATTTGTTTATTTTGTTTGTGATAATGAAAATAAATAAAAAAACTTTGCTGTCTATATGACTGATAAGTTCTATGGCGATTGGATCGCCCAATTTTGCACAAAACCAAAAAAATAATATTCAAAAAGAATTGGTACAATGATTGAATCAAAATAATTCTGAGCATAATACTATAATCAATATGAAAATAGAAAATATTTTTAAGATTTATGGACAAAAAAAATGATTAGAAATTATTAGGAAGCATATGCTTATAGAAATCAATCAGCTTAGATCAAAATCGGGATCATCTGAAATGAAGATAGACACAATACTCAATAAAATTGCTCAAGAACACGCACAAGATATGGTAGAAAACGATTATCTTGATCATGTCGATTCTCAATGACGCCATATTTGGGATAGAGCAAAAGACAATGAATATAAATATTATTCAATTTCGGAAAATATAGCTAATGATGATAATATAAAAGAAGTGATATCTGGATTTGTAAATAGTAAAATATGATGACACGAAGAAATACTGTCTAATGAATATGAAAATATATGATTTGGTATCGCAATAGATACAGGAGGAAACGCATATTTTGTTTTGAATTTTGCAAAACCATACAAATAACCGTAAAGATATTATACAATAATTAAATTATTTTCTTATCTATTTCATTATAACTATTTATTACATTGATAAGGTCTTCAATATATTTTTTCTCTTCTGGTTTATCTGTTTTATCACTATACTCTTTCAAAAAGCCAATAAATCATTCTGTAGTGGAAGCTGATTGTCATATTTCTTTCATATAATTTCCTAGAGAATTGGCAAAAGCGTTATAATAAGGCTGCTTTTCATTTACATTCGTAGTTTCAGGGACATCGGGCAAATCTTTAGCAAAGCGCTCATCTGTAGGTTCAAGACGCATAACTATAGTACTTCAATCTCAAAAATGTTTTCATCCAGCCTCAATTATAGAAGAATTTTCCTCTCATTGTTTCGGTCCAGGTTTGGTTTGTAATGATGTAAAATCATCAACTATAGGCTCCATTTTTATATTTATTTTTCAATCTCTAAAATCAAATCTAAGAAAACCTGCGTTGACAGATCTATTGGAATAATACGTTGGTGCTACGAAATTGATCTGCATTTGATTGAATGATAATAAATCTTGTGTTTCCTCTTTTTCTATTATCATTTTGGATTTTTCGTTTCCTTTTGTATCGATCTGTATTCATCAACCAGTGTATTCTGGTCACTTATTTTCTCTATTGTTTGGATCTAAATTTACTGACTTAGGATCTAAAGTAATCTTGAAATTTTGGCTTTTGTTGATTAGAGAAATATGATCTTTTGATAAAAAATCGATTTGCATCAAAGCTCTCGCATATGCCCAAGCAATATTAAGTTTATTTTTTTGATCTAACAAACTCATATCATCTAAATTGTCAAAGAAATTATCATTGATTTTTGTTCAATCACTAAGCTCTATTTTATTCAAAAGATTTACATCCATACCTTTTTGAAGAAGTAATGTTTTAGACGCAATGATTTGATTTTCTGGCTTTTCTCTTGTTACAGGACCAGTGGCATCAGCTTTACCACTAAGTTTAAAATCTACGATTTCTTGTTTATTATTTATCAAATTTTGAAAACTTTGTTTGATTTTTTCTTGTTCATCAACAGGTATAAACTCGCCTGTATCTTGCAATTGGACAGTATTTTCAAATTTTATAGTTGGATTTTTGATCAATTCAAATCTTGAATGAGTCAAAAGCTTATCTTGGATTTGAGAGAAACATTTCATTAACTTTGGAATATCAATAGTTTTTATTTCTGAATTTTTATTTGTAAAATTATTATTAGCTATATTATAATTTACGTATGTTGCTCGAGATTTTATACTCAATGGATTGATACGATAGATTGAATCTGGGGCTAATAATTTTTTATATTCCAATCAACCCATATTGACAGCAAGAATCTGACTTACTATTCTATCCATATCTTGTTGATAAGACTTTTCAATATAATTTTTATAATCAATTTTTGATGAATCAGAATCTTCTTTGGATAAAGAATTTTTTATATCATTCAAAACATCTGCCGCTGTCTGAGTGGGCGAATTTTGAGTTTCGGTATTTTTTTTTGATACTTGTTCATCATATAATTTTCATACTTTATCAGCATATTCAGTAGCTTTTGCTTCTACACTATTTAGATTCGATTCTCCATTGTCTTCTACATTTGTATTTGATTCTAAGGATGCTGTCATAATATTTGATAATTAAATAAGTTAAATATTTTTTAATAAATTTTCTGGATTTTCATTTTGTCTATCTTGAGCTTCTTGAACTTGAATTTGTTGGATTTTAGCATGCAATTGATCCATCTTGGAAAAAACTTTTTGGATATCTTGTTTATCTAGACTTTCCAAAATCAATGATAAGTCAGTATATGCCTGTACCATATCTTCTTGTTTCATTTGATCATTCTGGAGTAGTGGTAACATCTTTTGAATAGCCACAGAATGTTGTTCAAAAATCTCAAAAAGATTGAGTAATCTAAGTTTCTGTTGACTATAATCTAGTTTCTGGTAAGCATCGATAGCTCAATTGTAATCTAGCATCCAATATTTTTTTGATTTAAAACAAATAAATTATAGTCTGATTTGTTTTTTTTGCAAATTTATGGACAGTAAATTTTGGATAATAAATGTTGTTTTAAAAATCCTCCGGTCCGATATCGGACCACCTCCCCTGTCTGCCCTACCTACCGGCAGGCAGGCGTCAGGCAGGTTTATCAAGGAGGACATTTGTTTATAAATTTTAGATAATAATTTGTTTATAAATTTTAAATAAAATTTGCAATCAGATATATTTTCTTTATAATATCACTTCGCACATGGATGTGCTATTGTCACATTGTTGCAGTGATACAATGTTTCAATGATTTAAAATAAAAGACAAATAAAATGAAATTTGAAGACTTGAGAGTATGGCAAACATCCTATGAATTATACAAAAAAATTAATGATATTTTTGGTAAAAATAATTATAAAAATTATTTTTTTGGAGATCAAATACTAAGAGCAACCCTAAGCATATCAAATAATATTGCAGAATGATTTGAAAGAGAAACGAATAATGAATTAAGAAGATTTTTGTATATATCCAAATGATCTTGTGGCGAAGTAAGGAGTATGCTATCAATAGCCAAAAATAGTTGAGATTTGGACGATATAGAATTTGAAGAATTATACTCAATCTGTACTCATATAAGCGTCATGTTACAAAAATATATAAATACAATAAAGCCAAACTAAAATACTAACATTGAAACCTGCCTACCGGACAGGCAGGCATTGAAACATTGAAACATTTTAACATTTTAACATTTCAATCATGGACTTTGACCCAAACAAAGATTATTACCAAATACTAGGAGTATCCGAAGATGCTAGTCCCGAAGAGATCAAAAAAGCTTTCAAAAAAGCTGCAGTCAAGCATCATCCTGATAAATGATGACAAAAGGAGGAGTTTCAAAAAATCAATGAAGCTTATCAAGTCATCTGAGATCCCAATAAAAAACAACAATACGACTCTTTCAAAAAATGATGATTTGGCGGTTTTGGATGAGGAGGCTTTGACACTTCATGATTTGGTGGAGGTGGTTTTGATTTTGGGAATGTAGATTTTGGAGATTTGATGGGAGGAATTTTTGGATGAGGTGGCTTTGATATATGAGGATCTCAAAGAGCTAGAAAATGAGAAGATATCAAAGATAGCATAAATATTAGTTTTGAAGAATGATTTTTGGGTGTAGAAAAAAAAGTTGCTTATCATAGATACGTACCAGCTCAATGAGTACAAAGCAAAGTATGTGATGTATGTAAATGAAAATGAAAGACAGTCAAACAAATGAGAACCCCATTTGGAGTGATGCAAACACAGGCCGCTTGTGATAGATGTGGATGAACAGGAAAAATTTACACAAAAGACTGAAGAGAATTGGATAACGGATGATTAGAACGCGTCAAAGAAACTTTGGACATAAAAATACCAGCTGGGATAAAAGATGGAGCTTATATCAAATTTACAGGCAAAGGAAATGCGGGAATTGGAGACGTTCCCAATGGAGATATTTATATACAGATACGTATCAATCCTAGTAAAGTATTTGAAAGAAGATGAGAGAATTTATATAGCAAAATAGATGTCAGTATTTTTGATTTGGTTTTGGGATGAGAAGTGCAAATTGCGCATCCTGAATGAAAGATCAAAGTCAAAATACCCAAATGAACCCAGATATGAGATATGATCAAAGTAAGCGGCAAATGATTTGGATCAGGATGAATTTTTGGCAAAAAATGAGATATGTATCTGATACCCAAACTCAGCATCCCCAAAAAACTAAGCAAAGCTGAAGAAAAACTTTGGGAAGAATTGAGAGGTAAATAAAAATGTTGGAATAAAATATATCATGTCATTCTGAGCATTCCTCCTGTCATTCCGACCGAACAACGGAGTACTCCGTTGAAAGTGGAGGAATCCCTTTAAGCGTTAACAATATAAGATGAATACTTATTTTGTTTATATATTAGCAAGCGATACTTGAACTCTATATGTTTGAGTTACTAATAATCTAGAAAGAAGATTTTTTGAACACAAAAATAGTTTAATAGAATGATTTACAAAAAAATATTGATGTAAAAAATTAATATATTTTGAAGAATTTAATGAGATAGAACAAGCAATAAATAGAGAAAAACAACTTAAGAATCGAAATAGAAGTAAAAAAGAAAATTTAATAAAAACTATAAATCCTTGACGAAAAGATTTAGGTATAGAATTTAATATATAAAAGCGGATTTCTCGGTTCGCTTCTCTCACTCGAAATGACATAGTTTTTGCTCGAGATGACAAGTGGATAGAAATGACGAAAAAATAATTTAATAACTCTGTAATGCTCTAATCCTATCCTCTATAGATGGATGAGTAGCTAGTAAACTTTTGAATTTGCTTCAGGGGGCGAATGGACTCTGGATACACATAGCAGCTACGGTATCTTTTTTGATAGATTCTATGATAGGATCTTGTGATATTTTTTGTAATGCTGATATCATGGAATATTTATCCTTGGTCAAAGATACACTACCAGCATCTGCTAGATATTCTCTTTTGCGAGAAATTGCCAATTGGATAAATGGATATATCAGATATCATAAAAATAGAAAAGCTATACCTATCAATGGCAAAATATTTCATTTTCATTCACTATTGCGAGATCTGATTCTAATCAAAATCTGTCACAAAGTCGCTATAGCACCCACAAAAACTACTATCACCACCATTAGTAACGAATCTTTGTTGATAATATGCGTGAGCTCATGAGCAGCCACAGCTTCTATTTCAGATTTATTTAGTTTGTTGAGCAATCATCTAGAGAATACTATCCAAGAATTTTTGGGACTTCGTCATGTTGCAAAAGCATTGAGACTATCGTCGTCTAGGATTCAGATTTTGGGGGTTGGTAATCATTGGGATATACATAAATTTTCTACAATATTGTAAATCACAGGATTCTCTTTTCTAGTGAGCGGTCTAGCTCATGAAAATTTGAAAACTATCTGCCTATAATAAAAAAATGATATCAATCCTCGTATCAAAATTATAGGACCTAGTATAGTAAATATTTCCAATGAAGATCATGAAGCGCTATTCCAAGACTGATTAAATGTCAATCCAGCTGAGTTGTCACTCCAAAACATTATCGACAAAACGATATTTACAAATAAAAATAACAATATCGGAAATAGCACTATCAAAGCGTAAGACCTCATTCTATTCTCTCGCATAGAGCTCTGGATGCCTGGATACATTCAAAATGTTTAAATGCTAAAATGATTATAATACTGATTTTTATCATTACCACCTTCTCACTGTCATTCCGACCGGACCACGGAGAAATCCGTGGGTAGTGGAGGAATCCCTTTCTCTTCTGTCATTTCGAATGTAATGAGAAATCGCTTTTTCAAGGGATCCCTGTCTGCCGACAGGCAGGTCTCGACCTTGCTCGAGATGACTAGTGATTAAAACTGTACTTTGGGAACTTCCTTTTCTTGAACATTTTCTATTTCAAAAAATTTCTGTTCTTGGAATTCAAACATCTTGGCTACAAAATTGCTAGGGAATGATTGGATAGTAGAATTGTATTCGTTGATAGAAGAATTGAAAAATCTCCTAGCTGCAGCTATCTTGTTTTCTATATCACTAAGTTCTGTCTGCAATTGCAAAAAGTTTTGGTTTGCTTTGAGATCTGGATAATTTTCTGCTACTGCAAACAATGATTTCAGCGCTCCTGTAAGCATATTGTCAGCTTGTAATTTTTCTTGAGCGTTGTTGGCTCACATAAAATTGGTCCTAGCTTGAGTAAGCTTTTCGAGAGTCTCTTTTTCGTGACTAGCATATCATTTGACTGTATTGACCAAATTTTCTATCAAATCAAATCTGAGTTTCATTTGTACATCTATATCTGCAAATGAATTGTGTATATTGTTTTTGAGTTTGATAATTCTATTGTAAGTCATTATAAAATACAGCACAGCTATTCATACAATAATAAGAAATATTAGAGTTCAGCTCATATCGATAATATTAAATAATAAAATATAATATGTTTATAGATTTCTATTTGGATAAATCAAATATTTTTGAGTAAGATTTGTAGATATGGTCAATTTGGGAATATTAAAAAAACCCAGGATTAAAAATCCTAGGAATTGATTAGCATTTTATGTAACTATGGATCTTTAGACAATAAAGTATGTATATTTTTTTCCATAGTTATGAAGAAATTTTCTAACACCTCTTTTTGTGGTAACTGGTCATAAAATGTACCTTCTTGTAGCTTTTTGATCTGAGTCAGTGTCATTTTGACAAATCTGTTGGTCACTTCATCTCCAGAAAAATACTTAAACTTTCCTGATGGGAAACAATTGATACAGAGCAATAATTGTTTGAGCTCAGGTTCCATTATAGGTCTAAGCCTAAACATAATCCTGGAAGCCAAAATGTCTGGGGAAGACTTAAATTGTTTAGCATTATCTCCCAATTCAAGTTCCCACTTGATTTCATGGAAACTGGAGGATAGGATAGATAGAAAATCTTCTATCAGCATCTTTGCCGTTTGTTTACGCTTATGATGGATAAAATAAGCTACAATCAATAAAACTATGATTGCGGTAAAAATTAGTAATGTTTTCATATTTTTATATTTTTGTTTTGGATTTTATAAATATTACACATCAAAAGTCAACATAAGCTTGATTAAAAAATGGTTTAAAAAAATTCCGAGCAAAACTCGGAATTGTAATATTAATAACTATTCGTCTTCATCTTGAATAGATAAATGATGAATCATTTCAATTTCCATTCTATCAAAAAAGATTTTTTGAAGAGTCGAGATAGCGGGCCGAGAATATTTATCCTCTAACATCTTGTATTGTAGGTTTTCCAAAATAGGGATCATTTTGTCGACAAATAGACCAACTTCATCATCTATATAATCTTTTTGTAATGAGGAGGGAAAGTGAGTCAAAATACAAAACAAATGATTAAACTCTAGACTGAGTTCCTTCTCTATACTTTGTCGCATTTTATGAGACTTATTCCAAAAAGGGTATGTTGTATCTTCCCTATAAAGAGCTTTATAATAGCTTTCTGAGAGACTGGTCAAAAAAGACTCTAATCCTTTTTTGGAACGCTCTTTACGGCCACGTACAGCCAACAGCCTTCTTAGCATAATGCTCATAACCAAGGATACCGCTATTGCAATAGCTAGATAAATAAAAAAATTCGGATTTTCCATAATGTTATTGTATTTTTGTTTTATGTGTTATAACAATTTTAAAAATTAAGTCAAGTCTTTTGAGTTATCGACCCCGGGGTCTAATTCTCGTCTAATTAAAAAAAATTCCCCCCGATTGCCCTAAGATTGCACTTAGGATAAACTCGGAAGGGTCTCTTTCTACGGATGATTTTATAATACACTTATCTTAAATCTTCTAAATCTGTAACTGACAAATCAATATCTCTCAATATCTTTTTAAGTAAACCAACTGATATTTCTTCATTTCAATGTATTGGGACAACTGTAGTTTTTCAATTATTATTTCTAAAAAAAATGATGGCTTCATTTTATTCTTATTTCAACAAATCAAAGCTTAATAAGTATTTTTATTAGTTTACTTGGAGCTATTGGATTTAATTTAGGCATAATCTACATTCAATGAAAATTTGAAATTTTTAGTTTTATTTTTTTCTAGATCATTAAGTAATTCTACACTTCATCTAGATACCTCTAATAATCTATCAAAAAGCTCTCAAACTGTTTTTGCTTGAGTATAACATGCAGGCAAGCCAACTACTTCTCATACCAAAATTCAATTTTCATCCTGCTCTATTTTTATATCATATTTTTTTGTCATC
>DJVF01000006.1 GCA_002441085.1 Patescibacteria group bacterium UBA6263 | reverse complement strand
AAAATATAAAAAACACTATCTATTCATTTACAAAAAATAATATAGATGAAAAGATAGAAGTAGATAATACAAAATTTATCAATATAGATAAAAACAAAATATTTGTAAACACGACACTAAATGTTCCTATATGAACTATAATTACCGATAAACACAAGCAAGAGCTGACTAATATGCTCGCCTTATCTACCAACAAATCTGTGGATCTAGACTTGCGTTTGGTAGATATATCATCTGTATATATAGATGTAGTCAAAGAACCCACTAGAGAGGAAAAAATCAAAAAATATATAAATGATTTTTTTTCCAAGAATTATGCTGATATAATAATTATAGATACCAAGATTGCTTACCAATCTCAACCAATAGTTTTATTACAATTATTTAGTAACAAGTCTTATAATAATCAAGATATATTAGAATCTTTAGAGTCATGGACCAAAGTAGATCTCAAAGAAGATATAGTATTTATTTTTCAACGACAAAAAAATGTTCAAAAATCTACAACTCCATTTATCAAAGAACAAAATATAGTTAGTCAAGAACTACAAAAATTATTGCCTGGATCTAGGATAGAAAAATTAAATATATCTTGAGAATATACCCAAACTTGAAACGATATATCCAATACATGAAATCAATTAAATATAAATATAGTTTTTTCTACTCCTTCGAATTGAGATATAAATATATTATTGAGTTGATTAAAGCAGAATATACAACAAAATATTTGAAAAGAAATCAGATTAAATACAGAATATAAATTCTTTTCTACTTTCAACTTGTAGTTTGATTTTTATAATTATATTCTTATCTTAAGCGAGATTTAAATTTTACACAAACAAAATGGAAAAATTTCTTTCAATTGGTAATGTTACATGGGTTCATTTCAACAATCCATCGTCTCATGATATCAAAGAAATAGTAGATACATATGATGTGCATGATATCATAGAGCAAGATATCAAAGAAACCAATACTCACGATAAAATAGATGTTTATGATGAATGTATTTTTTTAGTACTTCATTTCCCCAAATATGATAAGATTAATAATAAATATTTTTCCAATGAATTTAATATTATCATGGGAAAAAACTATATCATAACTATTACAAGTCATCATACCAATCACATAGATAATATTAGAAAACAATATTCAGAAGACGTAGATAGTAAGGATATCGATGAGGAGTTTAAGATATCTCCATATTATATTCTCTACAAAATTATAGATGTGATGTACGATAAAGAATTGTTGGCTTTAAATAAGTTTAATATTGATTTGAGTAAATTAGAAGATGCAATATTTGACAAAAAAATATTAAACGAAACTTTACTATCACATCTACTTACCAAAAAACGTAATATAGTATTGTTAAAACATTTGATGCTCCCACAATCAGAGATATTGGAAGAATTACAAAACGCTACAGTAAAATTTTATGAATGAGAACTAGATGTTTATTTTGAAGATCTTGTATACAAAACCAACAAAATCATAGCAGCTATCAATATGGCTATGGAAAATACTGAATCGATATCTACTGTTTATAATATATCTGCAAATATCAAAACCAATAATGTCATCTCTGTGTTGACTATTCTTACTGTGCTTGTATGAATCATGACTATGATAACATGATTTTATGGTATGAATGTACAATTGCCTTTACAAGAATATCCATATACATCTTTTGCTATTATTTGATGAATGCTTTTCATTTGATTGTTATTATTACTTGTTTTCAAAAAGAAAAAGCGGATATAATGCAAATTGCATAACATTTTATAAAATTGCAAAAGTTTTAGCTATTTTTCACACGAAGGTTTTCTGCAATTTTATGCGTGAAGCATTTTACCATTTTTCCACATCAATTTATCTTGTATTTTGACAAAAAAATTATACAATTCGCATTAGGTTCTTTGTCGTTTTATATATCTGAGTATGAGCCGAAGAAACTAAACCTAAAGTGTTAGATTGTTTCATTGCTACATTTTTACATTGAGACACTGAAACATTATGGTTTTAGTTACTTCGTTTCGCTCAGAATACAATAATTTTTTAATATATTATTACCCAAACAAAGATCCGGCTTTTTACCACATAGAAATTTTAAAAATTTCTATTCCGCTAAAGCGGGGTAAAAATGACGTTAAAATTCTTATGGAATTTTTTTGCGTCTCATTTTATTACTTAGCCCATTTTTATGACAATCAAAAAAGAATTTGAATTGAAACAACATTCCTTTGAATGGGAATGAAAATCTATGTCTTTTGAGACATGAAAATTAGCAATGCAAGCTGATAGTTCTATCAGACTCCAACGATGAGATAATGTTTTGTTGTTTACTACTTGTATTGACAAGAATCCAAGACCAGGTACAGATTTTTTACCATTAATGATTGACTATAGAGAGAGCTATTCAGCTGCTGGTAGAATAGCATGAGCTGTATATAGAAGGAGGGAAGCAAAAGCTTCTGAAGCTGCTACATTATATGCTAGGATGGCAGATAGAGCACTTAGACCAATGTTTCCCAAATGAATGATCAATAGTATAGTAGTCTCTATCACTCCATTATCATTAGATCATACAATGGAAATGGATGTAGCCACTATAGTAGGTTCTTCTTTATCTGTAATGGCAGCATGATTGCCTTTTGATGGCCCAGTTGGAGCTGTACAAATATGATATATAGATGGCAAATATCTTATCAATCCAGACAAAGAACAATTAAACAATAGCTTGTTCAATCTACTGCTTGCTGGTAAAAAAGGTAGTATAAATATGATAGAATGTGGAGCCAAGGAAGTCCCAGAAAGTATTTTAAAACAGGCATTTGAAATCTGACAAAAAGAAATTGATAAGATCTGTGATATACAATCAGAGTTTTTAAATAAATTGCTTATAACTCCACAAGAAGTTGTATTTAATAAACCTTCTCAAGAGGTGATAGCTTATATATCAAATATTTTGACAGAAGATAAGCTAAATGCGTTGACTGGTAATAGTAAAGTACCGTTCAACAACCTGTTTGATCAATATAATTCACAAGTTTTGGAATTGTGTAGCGAAAAGATACAAGATCCAGAGCTAACTGATTTTACAGAAAGTACTGTAAAAATGTGAGTATTTCACGTTGTAAAATATTTTATTAGAACTCGCACTATACAGACACAAAAGAGATTGGATGATAGATGACCATTGGATATTAGGTCTTTGTATTGTGAAGTTGCTAATGTTCCTAGAGTGCATTGAACATGACTTTTTTGGAGATGAGATACACAAGTACTTACAACTACTACTTTATGATGACCAAAGGATTACTTAATATATGATGATATGGAAAATGATGATTTCAAACAAAGATATTTCCATCATTACAATTTTCCTCCCTTTTCTGTTTGAGAAGCCAATACAATTAGATACGTATGAAGGAGAGAAATAGGTCATGGAAAATTAGCTGAAAAAGCATTGATGCCAGTAATACCAACTAAAGAAGAATTTCCATATAGTATTAGGACTGTTTCAGAATGTTTAGGATCAGGCGGATCCACATCTATGTGAGCAGTTTGTGGCTCTACATTATCTCTTATGGACGCATGAGTACCTATCAAAAAACCAGTTGCTGGTATAGCGATGTGACTTATGACCAAATTAGATGATAATGAAAATATAGATAAATATGTGATTTTGAATGACCTTCAGTGAACAGAAGATTTTACTTGAGACATGGATTTCAAAGTTGCTGGTACTCGCGATGGTATCACAGCTATCCAACTTGATACCAAATTAAAAGGAATTTCTATGGATATAGTACATGAAACTATCTCTAGAGCTATTGCAGGATATAATGAGATTATGGACTTTATGTTGCAAACTATAGATAAACCAAGAGCTCAAGTATGACAATATGCTCCCAAAATATTTATAATTAAAGTTGCTATAGACAAAATAAAAGAAGTGATAGGCAAATGATGAGACGTGATAAACAAAATCATAGAAGATTGTGGCGGTATCAAAATAGATTTTGATGATGATGGTACATGCTATCTGACTCATCCAGATCAGGCTATGATAGACAAAGCTACAGCAATCATCAAAGAAATAGTTACAGATCTAGAAGTTGGTCAAGAATTTGATGCAAAGATTACTAGAGTAGAGGATTACTGATTATTTGTCCAATTACCCAAAAACAAAATGTGACTTTGTCATATATCCAATCTTGGTCAAAAATATACCACTCCATTGACCAATCATTTCAAAATATGAGAAAGAATCAAAGTAAAGATCAAATGAATTGATCATGATGGTAAAATTGCAGTTGTGAAGGTTTAATTTTTAAATCATTACTTATTTAAAATGGAAAATTCTAATGTTTCTCATCAGATTGAAACTGCTCAAGATGCAAAGTGATTTATCAAAAGTCTCAATGAAAATCAGAAAAAACTTCTTTTGGAAGCTCTTCAAAGGGATAAAGAGGATGATAATAAAGCTCATGTATACAAACTACCCAAATGAGAGTTTGGAGATCTCAAAAAGCCTATTTTTCATGATAATGAAGACGACAGTCCATTTAATTAAAATATTAATATAAAAAATATCATTAATGTAAATAGATAAATAGGGAGAGACGCATTGAATGCGTCTTTTTTTATACCTGTTGAAGCTATTCAACAACAGTTTTTACCTATTAATTCTTGATATTGACATATTTATAATTATATACTAAATATAAAATCTAAACAAAAAACTCACATCATGAATAAAAAAGAAATTAAGAAGCTTGTCGATCTTATAGACCGTGGCTTCAAGAAGATGGAAAAATTTATTTTTCTCAGTTCTCCAATCTCTCCAATCTACGGATTTATGGCAAGATCACTAGTAACTCCAAAAGGAACTAAGATTGTAATAAAAGGCGGGATAAGCGTTTCTCGCCAGATAAAAGATTCTTCAAGATATTTTAGGATCGATTACAACAAAAGGCGACCATTACTACTGCCAGCAAACACTCCAGAAGAAATTCAGTCTGCCATTATTTGGATGGAACAGAATAATTGTTTACCAAGAATTGAAGCATTCAAAACCGTAATTATTAAAGTTCATACTATCAAAGTTTAAACAAAAAATCGGAGGTTTATTATGTTTATTCCAATAAATGTTTTAGTCTATGTTATCTTAACAGTAGCATTTATTATCTGGATTGTTTACGACATTGTTATAGATCGCCCTGGTCATCCTGATCCCTGGAATATAGGAGAATACAAATCCGGACAAATATCCCTAATAGCATTTTTATCGATAATATGCTATATTCTTATATCGGCAGTATGGGGCTTGGTAAATAATTGGTTTTAGAATCTTTCAAAAAATCACAAAGGCCGTATTTTTATGCGGTCTTTTTTTAAATTTAATTTTATTTAACTTGCTACTTGATTGTAGCTATCAAAAAAAGTACCACAAAATTTGACAAACAAAAAATTATCATTAATATAGATATATAAAAGATTTCTAAAAAATCTTTTTGCAAAAAGGAATTTACTTTTCTAGACTTAAATTACCTTACAGAGTTGGGCTTTATTGGCTCAACTTTTTTTATTACTAAAAAATTTATCCAAATCAAAAAATCAGACAAATATATTTTGTATCTAGTATATGTTTGTATAATTAGTATCCAAGGCTATGATTATTATAATAATTTTAGATTATGAGCAACAAGAATCTCATTTTCACCCACAGCATTCATGCTCTTCATCTCCATGTCATCCACAACATCAGTCATGGTCATGTCAATGATCGTGTGCATGTCCCTTGGCATTTTTCATATATTCTAATGAGTCAAAAAATCCGCCTATCATAGCAGCTACAATCTGATTATCATCAGCATCTACTCATCACATTTTTTTGATTTCTTCTTTTAGTCTTAGATATTCATCTAATACTTCTTTGCTTACTTCAATACTGTGCTTGGTCATATATAATGTTTAAGTGTTAAAATCGTTTTCTAGTCATGTTGAGCAAAGCGAAACATCCAGTAAATAATATTTCATATAACCTGGATTCTTCGTTACACTCAGAATGACATTTTTTATTTGAAACTCTTAGCAAATCTCAAATCTCCATTTGTAAAATATCTAATATCTTTGATACCATATCTCATAGCTGCAAGCCTATTTATTCATGGTCCAAAAGCAAATCCATTGTATTCTTGGGGATCTACTCAAGCGATTTTGAGTACATTGGGATGTACCATCCCAGCTCATAGCAATTCTATCCATTTGGACATAGATTTTTCTCCTGTTTTTCTATCACGTAGTTCGTATCTTGCATCTATTTCAAATCCTGGCTCGACAAAAGGGAAATATCCAGGTCTCATCCTGATTTGCACTTTCCTTTTCAACATTACTCACAAAAATTTTTCCATGACATCTTTAAAATTGGCTATACTTACTCATTTATCTATATACATTCCTTCAAATTGAAAAAACATTGTATCGTGTGTAGCATCCATTTCATCGAATCTATAACATCTTCATGGGACAATTACTTTCAATGGTAATCAGTATTTTTTGATCATTTGATTTTGTAATGCTGACGTATGTGTCCTGAGGATAAGATATTCTCATTTTTTGTCTTTCTCATTCAGATATATCGTATCATGCATTTCGGTCGCAGGATGTGTAAGCGGGATATTCACAGATTCAAAATTTTGAAATTTTGTAGCTACTTCATTTCAGCTTTCTACTATAAATCCCATTGTCTTGGCTGCTTCCTCCAAGTCTCTTCTAACCCTAGTTATAAGATTAAAATTTCATTGTTCGATTTTTTTGCCATCTACTGATATATCTACTATATCTTCGTTGAGTTTTTGGTTTATATTAATCATTCCAATCTCCTTTTCCTTTTGTTGATAAGCATCAGTCAAAATATTTTTTGAGTCTGATAGTATTTTACCATATTCTTTTTTTTGTTCTGCATCTAGATTGACCATTTTTTTGAATTCTTCATTCAATAGTCATTTTTTGCCTAGGTATTGATCAAAAACAATTTCCAATTCTTTGAGATCTTTGGCATCTTGTATTTCTTTTATAATTTTGTCAGTTTCCAACATTTTTTTGAAATTTTAATTAAAATCTGACTGGAGTCTAAAGATAATAATATTATTTTCAACGATTTTTTTAGATTTATATAATTTATATTAATTTTATACGATATCTATCAATCTTTTATATTTTGTCAATCTTAATGACTTAGACTAAGTATTTTATTTTGCAATATTATTTTTGCAATGTATAATATAACAGTCAGATTTATTAGTAAATTACAACATGACCAAAAGAGAGCATCAACTTTTGATAGATGTAAAAGATCTTACCCGGTGATATGAGGATTCTCCATATGTTTTGTTTGATAAATTTAATTTCGCGCTATATTCTTGAGATTTTACAATAATTATGTGAAAGTCTGGTTGTGGAAAGTCTTCTCTTGTCAAATTATTAATTGGGGAAAAAAAATGTCCAGCAAGATCTATATATTACAAAAGAGAGGATATATCTAGATATGGAGATGATGAAATACAATTTTATAGAAGAAAATTGTGAATAATATTCCAAGATTATAAACTAATCAATTCTTTATCTGTTAAGGATAATATTACATATCCTTTGAGGATATATGAGTTATCAGATGTAATTATCAAAGAAAAATTCCAATCTATTGTAGATGAGTTAAAGATTGATTATTTAGTCGACTATCCAGTCAAATATCTTAGTGGTGGTGAGAAGCAAAAAGTATCTTTAGCTAGAGCTCTTATACATGATCCAGAGTTTATCATAGCTGATGAACCCACATGAAATCTTGATCGAGAGCATACCCAACAATTATGAGATATTTTGATCAATCTCAATAAATCATGAAACACTATTTTATTGATTACCCATGACATACATTTATTAAATTATATAAAGAACAAATACAAGGTAAATATTTTTCAGATGTCATAATTTTTAAATTAATTAATTTAGTGATCAATATGAAAGTTAAGCAAAATAATATTATTATCAAAAAAGTTGTACAAGAGATTCAAAATATAGATATAGCTTGATATCTTGTATTGGAAGTAAAGGATTTTTTGAAATATTTGAATTATTATAAAGTCAAAAACGTACTAAAAAATATAGATATTTTCTGTGATTATTTACATTTTATAGACCATCACAATACTACGCAAATACAACAGCTAGAACATGATTTATCAAAAAAAAATATCAAATCAGGTCATGATCTTTTTTATTATGTTTCACAAAAATGATTATCCAAAATATGAGAAGATAAATTACATCAAAGACTACACGAAAATGATTATAATATTTCTTATATCATGCAATGAGTCAAATGATTGTTGCTCCTGACGGTAGATGAATTTTGCAATGCTTCACCTACTAGGATGTCGATAAACAAAATGCTTTGGAAAAAAGAGGAACCTAAATTAATATCTTCTTGATAATTTATACTTACTGATCAACTTTATATTATCCCAATTAGATAATCTCCTTATCATCACTCATTATATAAATTTTTATCCGTCTATAATATCAAACAAAAAATATTCCAATCGACAATATTAATATATGCTCAATCCCAATTTCAATAAACAATTAATGGGATTTTTTTTATTTACTTGAAACATTCCCCTTTATCACTAATAATTAAATGATTTTGCTAATTTTTATAGATAAAAATTTATCAATTTATTATGATAATTTATATAGAGACACAAGCCAAATCTTATCCTTTGGCTCAAAAAATATTGAGTAAATTTGCTGATGCTTATATTATCGAAATAGATCATTACAAAAATATCTTCGACAAAACCATCTGAGTTAAATCACTAGCAAATGCTATTATACTCGCTAAACAGCAGAATATTCCTATATTTTCTACTCCTGCAAATTATGGTTACCAATGAAAATCATTTTTTTTCAAATCTATTTTAAATTGCATATTTGATTGTAAATATTGTTATCTCAAATGAGCCTTCAAAACTACTTTTCCAACCATATTCGTCAACTACGAAGATATACAAAATGCTATTGCCGAAAAAATAAATTCACTGAGAAAATCTGGATATAATGATACGATCTATTTTTACGCGAGTAATTATTCTGATATCCAATGACTAGATGATATGATAAATTTTAATCAGTCTTTTATTCCATTTTTTGAAAAGTTTCCAAATGTCTTGATGGAATCTCGCACCAAATCAGCTAATATCAAATCATTGCTACAATGCAACACTGAAACATCTAAACATTTTCAAAATACAGAAATCTCATTCTCTCTCAATCCTCAGTTAATTATAGATTCTTTTGAACACAAAACTTCATCATTAGAACAGAGGATAGATGCAATCAATACATTGATTTCCAATTGATGGAAAGTTTGAATTAGATTCCTTCCATTACTTCCTGTAGAAAATCATCTACAAATATATTCAGATTTTATTTCTTATATTAGAAAAAAGATAGATTTCGATAAGATAAATTCAATTTTTATTTGATCTATAATTTATACAAAATCCGATTACAACAACTTAGTTAAAAGATGAAATTTTATTTTTGAATCAAAATTTCATGAGCACTCAGATTGATTTATGAGGATAGAGGGGTCTATAACAAATGATTTCAAATTACTTTTCACTTCAGCTTTCCCCAATAAACAGATTTTATTTGATATTATATAAAATGCAAAACATACTCATCACATGAGTTTCATCATGAATATGAAAATATCTCACAGAAAACCTTCATTCAGAATACAATATTTTTGGAATATCCAGAAAAAATTCTAAAATATCTTGAATCAATTTCATCCCTTGTGACCTAACAAAATCAAAAGATATTTCAAATCTGATTTCATATATCCGTTTAAATAAACTTGTTTTTGATGTAATTATATTCAATGCTTGAGTTGGTTATTTCGATGACTTCAAAAAAGTGAAAGATAGAGAATATTTAGATATGCTTCATTTAAATTTATATTCCAATATTATTCTCACAAAAAAAATATTTCCATTTCTATGCCCCAAGTCAAAATTGATTTATATTTGAAGTATAGCTGCCAAAAAATTTATGAAATATTGAGCTTGATATCAAGCAAGTAAATTTGGTTTAAGATGATTTGTATGAGCACTCAGAAATGAACTCAAACAAAAGGTATTTCTCCTCAATCCTCAGTATGTTGATACAAATTTTTTTACTCAGATGAGAGTAGAACCAGAATGAAGATACAAAGAAACTTTAGTTTCAGATATTTACGAAACTATTAAAAAAATTCTGAATAATTCAGAATCTAGATTTGAGATAGACTTATAATATAATTTCTTTGAAACTTTGCAATTGTTATCTCTACATAAATTTATAATTATTTTATTTATACATATACTAAATTAATAATCATTTTCAAAATTAGATTTTCAATCTTTTTTCTTCATATAATCTTGTACTACTTCTCAAAGCGCTTCTACCAAAATATTGAATTTATTTTCTTCTCATTGTGTTTCTTCTAGATCTTCACCAATTTTTTTATTCATAAAATAATCTTTCATTTTGACTATTTTTTCTACTTGTTTTTTTGGATAAGATATATTATCAAAAGGAAAGTCTACTCCACGATCTAGTCTAATCATGAGATCTCATCTAGCAAACAATTTGTCCCAAAAACTATTTTGATGGAAAGAAATGGTCTGTATTTTATCTCGTTCAAATACGTCTGTCTTGTGGTCTCGTATTCATTCTCGCATAAATAGCGTGATTCCTCTTTCGGTAAGCAATAAACAATCTAAATACATATTCAAAAAACTTATCACAAATTTGATAAACATATATATTCATATAATAGCAGCAATCCAAGATCGATATTCTTGTTGGGAGTTGCTACTAATCAATACATATATTATATATAATACAAAAAGAAAAAGGAGTGTTTTCAAAACCTCCTTTATCAAAATACTGCCATTATGTCATATAATATGGTGAATTCATTCTGCTTCCACATATTTTTTGATAATTTCTTTTCTAATCATTTATACATTGTATAAAATCGCTAAAATTTGTACAAAATTGCCAAACAATTGCTAAATAGTTGTATAAATATTGCCAAAACTTATCAAAATATTTCTGCAATTTTTTACTATCTTATGCGATATTTTGCAATATTTACTTTTTTATAGCATCAATTTTCTTTTGTTTCTCCAAGAATTTTTCCATTCTTCATTTTACGACTTTCTTTATCACTTTGTCTTTATTAAATGCAGGATGACATTCTTGGCAAATTTCTACCTTTATAGGTCATGGTACAGTAGTATTTATAGTAAATTTTGCTCAACATATGCAATTTACTTCTACATTATCATGATACTCTCAGTGTATACCTTTTTTCATTAAATTTTTAATTAAATATATAAATATAAATCAGATTTTATTTCATTTTTTGTAATGTTTTTTATAATAACTAGCGTGTAAATGCTATATGTAAAGGTTCGTATCCAAATATCTCTTTGTCTGAAAATCGGTGAGCAACTTCTTGTTTAGCTTCCTGTATATCTCCAGATGCATGTACCAAATTTGGGATTCCTATTCATTTAGCATCTGCATAAGCAAAAGACATATGAGCATAATCTCATCTTATAGTACCGGCTGGAGCATTTCTAGGTTCAGTAGATCAGACTATCTTGCGAACAAATTCTACAGCTCCAACTCCCTCTATAACCATAGCAATTACAGGTAATTTGGACATCATATCTATAGTCATATCAAAAGTTTTTTGACCACGTCTAGATATCATTTTTCAAATATTTTCATAATGATGATACAAAAATTCTTTTTCTGGTTTAACCATTTTGATGGCTACTATATGTAGTCCAGCTCTTTCAAAACGGGATATAATCTCACCTACAATACTACGTCATATAGTATCTGGTTTCAAAACTACTAGTGTTCTTTGGACGTTTGGCATCAAAATTATTTCATTAATATAAAAAGATATTTCCAATATTAATATGTTTTTCCTTTATCTTTTCAAGATAAATATTTTGTTTTTTATAAAATCCCAAAAAATCTCTTGAATTGATATGTCAAATATGTATACGTCAAGTCAGCGTATCCTGTTGAATCAGGTTTTTTGTTTATAAATTTGCTTGGGGAATCGTCTAATGGTAGGACAGCGGACTTTGACTCCGTCAGTCTAGGTTCGAATCCTAGTTCCCCAGAACTAAAACCTAAAAGACGATTAATATTTTATAATGCGGGGTGGAGAAACGGTATCTCGTCGGGCTCATAACCCGAAGACAGGTGGTTCAATTCCATCCCCCGCAACCACAAAATCTAAGTTAGGAAACCTTCATAATCAGGAGTAGCTTAGTTGGTAGAGCGTCTGACTCTGAATCAGAAGGTCCTAGGTTCGAATCCTAGCTCCTGAGTAGATTTATACAAGAAACCTAAAAAATGTTTTGCCGGGGTAATGGACCTGTCTGCCGACAGGCAGGATTGGTTGACATGCTTGGTTTAAAAATTAAGATTAATAATGTACACAGTCTACGCATTAAAAAGCAAAAGTAGAAATTATATATATGTGTGAATGACTAATAATTTAGAAAGAAGAAAAAAAGAACATAATCTATGAAGGAATCAATCAACCAAAGCTTATGCTCCATTTGAACTTATTTATAAAGAAGACTATGAAAATAGAATCGAAGCTAGATTGAGAGAAAAGTATTTGAAACATTGAATTTGAAAAGAAATGTTAAAAAATTTGTAAATGTTTTGCCGGGGTGATGGAATTGGCAGACATGCTTGGCTTAGAACCAAGTGCCGCAAGGCGTGCAGGTTCAAGTCCTGTCCCCGGTAAATTATAAAAAGTATTATCTTTTGTCCTCTCTAATTTTTTTGAATATCTTATATTCAAGTGAACCAAAAATATTAGAAA
>DJVF01000026.1 GCA_002441085.1 Patescibacteria group bacterium UBA6263 | reverse complement strand
TGAACGAGAATTTATAAAAAAAATAATAGACAAATCAGATTTGATATTGTTTATTATTGATGATAGTGTAGGTATGAGCTCCAAAGAGCAACATATTTTTTCTTATATTATGGATGCTGGCAAAAAGAAAAACACAATTTTGGTAATCAACAAGTTAGATATCAAATGGAAATATAATCAAAAAGATCTAGCATTGACAGATTATTATGATTTATGATTTGAGACTATCGTTTGAATTAGTGCTCAAAAGTGAGATAATATAGATATTTTAGAAGAACAAATAATACATTATTTCAAAATAAATCCCAAAATTTCTCCGCAAACCCCACAATCTCAATCTTCTATAAACTTTCAAAATATACCCATAGCTATACTCGGAAAGCCCAACTCATGAAAATCAACCTTATTAAATACTTTAGTTTGAGAAAATATATCAAAGGTAGATGAGGAAGCTGGTACCACTCGTGATTATATAGTTTGAGAATTTACACACAAGCAACAAAATTATACAATATATGATACTGCTTGAATCCGTAAAAGATGAAAAATTCATTGAATAGAAAAAATAGCAAATGAAAAAACTTACAAAATGTTGGAATATATTAGACCTGTAATAGTTTTTTTGGTAGATGTTACCCAATGAATCACCCATAGAGATATGACGATATTGGAGCAAGTTAGCAACTTAGCCCTACCAACTATTTTCTGCCTAAATAAAGCAGACCTCATAAATACCAAAACTTTAAAATCTGAAATCACCAAAGCTTCTAGTTTGTTGGATTTTGCAAAATTTATGCCTATATTGCCATTGGTGTCTCAGACTGGACAGTACAAAGACGAGCTCTTAAAACAAGTAAAATCTCTGTACAAAGAAGCTAGTCTAAGGATAGAAACCAATGTCTTAAACAAAATAATTTCCTCAGAATATATTACTAGACCACCAAGATTCCCCAAAAACAAAGTTTGCAAAATACTCTATATTACTCAGGTAGATGTCAATGCGCCTACTTTTCTTGTTTTTGTAAATCACAAATCTAGAGTAAATTTTGCTTTCAAAAAATGGATAGACAATAGTATCAGAAAACATTTCAAATTTACTTGAGTGCCACTAGTTATTCGTTTTAGAGAGAGGACAGACTCAAGAGAATAATATTATTTGTTATATTTATCATTATTCATATTTTAAATATTTTGATATGTTCAATATAAGCTATCCCAATACCAAAACATTCCAACTTGCCAAGAATATACTTGGTAATTGAGGTGTAGTTGCATTTCCCACAGAGACAGTTTATTGATTGGGAGCAAATGCTTTGGATCCTTTAGCTATACAAAAAATTTTTAAACTCAAAAACAGACCTTCAAACAATCCATTGATTGTGCATTTATGATATAAAAAAGATATATCCAAATATTGAATAATATCCAATTATGTAGAAAAAAATATAATAGAAAAACTGATGCCTGGTCCTATAACTATACTGTTACACAAAAGAGATAATATACCATCTATAGTTTCATCCAATCCTTTTGTCTGAATCAGAATACCATCCAATCCTGTAGCTTTGTCTTTATTAAAGGCGTGTTCTATGCCTATAGCAGCTCCTAGTGCAAATATCTCTACTAAACCTAGTCCAACATCCGCACAAATGGTATATCAATATTTCTGACACCAATTACCTTTGATTATAGATGGTGGTAATTGTAGCGTGGGTATAGAGTCAACTGTAGTCAAAGTAGATGAAGAGATCTGTTGTTTATCTATGTCAGATACAAACTACAAATCTAATTACAATATTACTATTATGCGTCCAGGTTTTGTAACCAAAGAAGATATACAAGATCTTTTTTCCAATCAAAAGAATGTTTCAGTAAATTATAGTGCTGAAATAAGCAATATATCACCATGAAATATGTACAAACATTATTCTCCCAATGCTGATATCCAAATTATAGATTGTATTACCCCAGATTTACTCAATTCTCAACTCAAACAAAACATACAATGAGATGCTCATATTAGATTATGACTTATTCTTACTCAAGAATGTATCAAAAATCATAGCAAAATTCTCAATCAATTCAAAGACAATATCAATGTATTCCCTCGATGATCTAGAAATGATTTGATCACCTGCGCTCAAAAACTTTTTGATATATATGATACTTGCGACAAACTAAATATCAATTCTATTCTGATCGAAAATCTCAAAGAAGTCTGATTATGATATTCTATTATGAATAGAGTCAAAAAATCTGCAGAGAAATAAATTAATCAAAAAATAAAAACAATTGAAAACCCAAAGTAAATAATTAAATTCAAACATTGTGGCACCTTGACAGAGTGGTCTATTGTACGGGTCTGCAAAACCTTGGCTCGTGGGTTCGAATCCCACAGGTGCCTATTTGCTCTGTCTGAGTTCAAGAGATACGATTTAGTTCCGTGCAAAAAGTCTTAACGTAAAAGTTGAGATTTTTTGTTTTGAAAAATTATTATAGAATAATATTATTAAAATAATTTATCTAAATTTATTCTAAATGTTCTATGTATATATACTAAAATGAAGCAGATATTATGTTGGTTATACAAACAATTTAGATTTAAGATATAAACAACATAGAGAAGGTAAAACAAAATCTACAAACAGATATTGAGATTTATCTTTGCTATGATATTTTATTTTTGAAAAAAAATCTGATGCTATGATGATGGAAAGAGAAATAAAAAAAAGTGGTCATATTGATAGATATTTAATACACAATGATTTTATAAAAATTTAGATCTATTGTACGACCCGCTAAAGCGGGTTTGGCTCGTGGGTTCGAATCTAAGCAAAGCGAAACCCGCAAATCGGTGTCCACAGGGTGCCTATTTACTCTGTCTGAGTTCAAGAGATACAATTTAGTTCCGTGCAAAAAGTCTTGACGTAAAGTTGAGATTTTTTGTTTTCAATAGAAATTATATATTTTATAACAAATTTTATATACATCTAATTAAAATTCCTTTAATCCAGATTTAAAATTTTCTATTTTTCACTTTCAACTATTTTTAATTAATTTATCGACAAATAGTATTGCATCTAGGTGATCGTATTCATGTTGTACTATAAAAGCATCCAAATTTCTAAGTTTTTTATTTTTTCTTTTTCATTTCAAATCCAAGTATTCCACAGTGATAGTTTTGTGTCTTTTTACTTTACCGCTAAAATTTGGTATAGATAGACAAGCTTCGTCACTAGTAACTATTTCTTTTGATTTTTCTATTATATTTGGATTGATCATCAATATTTTGCCAATCAGTTTTAGTTCATTTTTTACTTCTTTCCATTGAGTCGTTGCTATCATTCTAATATTTTTTCATACCTGAGGCGCCGCTAAACCAGCTCAGTCATACAATCGCATCAATTCCATAAGTTCTTGTGCAAAATTTGTAGTATCTTCGTCTATTTTTTCAATTTCTACTGAAACTTTCCTAAGTATAGGATTGTTTACTCATGTTTGTATTGGATAGAATTTTTGTATATTTTTCATATTTCATATTTATATATAAATTTATATTTCTTTCAAATTTACAAAATCAAAACTTACAATTTGTTATATTTATAATAATAGTAATTATAGACACACTTTTATATCCAAATACTATGTAATGATTTAACTCTTGAAAATCAATATCAAAAATATATCATTCACACTTGTAATACGTTCGACCGCCTATCAATATAATGTAATTATTGCAGTGGAGAGGTGGCAGAGTGGTCGAACGCGGCAGTCTTGAAAACTGTTGTCCCTTCACGGGGACCGTGGGTTCGAATCCCACCCTCTCCGCCATTTAGATTGATAATCTTTTTATGCCTAGAAATTATTCTAAAAACAAGATTAAAGTATTTTTTACGATTTTACAACTTATTGCATTTATATTTATCATAGTTTACGCGGACCAACTATCTAGTAGATGACATGAACTCTCCTATGTAAATAGAGATATATTTGTCAAAGCTGATGATGATTGTTCCACCTCTATAAGTACAAACTGTATAGCTACAGTAGAATTGGATAATCAAGGTCAGTCTGTTATACAATATGTGGTCAAAGCTTGAGATAGTTTATCCAAGATAGCTAGTGATTTTTGAACTACCATTTCTCATATACAAAAAATAAATAATTTATCATCATGACCTATTAAACCATGAGATAAGATTATTATTTCTCAAGATGATGAGTGAATCCTATATAACTTACCACAAAAAACTAGTGTTTTGGTTTTTGCAAATCAGTTTAATTTAAATGTTCAAGATTTTATGACTATCAATAGTATCCAAGATGATAGTGAAATATTGCAAGAGTGACAAGAATTGTTTATTCCTATTAGTATAGATGAAGCTTATAATATTGGTTTACTTGTAAAACAGCCAGAACCAGAGCCCAAACCGCAGCCTGTAGCTAAACCAGCCACCAAGCCAACAATCAAGCCTACACCAACCATAACTTCTAAACCCAAAAATAATAATGTCATACCTCCAAATAATGTTACTGATTTTTCAGCAACTAATACTACTACGACAACCGCTACAACTACTCCCACTTACAAATCACCAAAAATTCTATCAGAACGAGTATTCAAAAAAGAAATAAACAATAAATTTGCTCCATGAAATTGTACTTGGTATGTAGCAGCTGTACTTCCTGGTATGTTCCCATATATAGATGAAAAGACTCAAGATAGACCATTTGGTTGAAATGCAAAAGACCGATACAAAAATGCTTCTGCGGCTTGATATCAAGTCTGAAAAACTCCAAGAGCATGATCAATAGTTGTATATGGTCAACTTAGAAGTCCAGCCTGACACGTTTGAATCGTTGATAAATATAATCCAGATACATGAGAAATTACAGTCAGAGATATGAACTACAAATGAAAATATGTAGTTACTATCCGTACAGATAGCGTCGACAATTCCAAGATTATATGATATATATATCCATAAACCTCAATAAATTTTTATAATAATCATTTGTTTTTTGTGCTATAATTGCTATAAAAACAGATGATTTTTTTAATTAAAACTTTGATAGCCATGATGAAAAATTATAATATATCTAGTATCCCTAGATCTTCAAATACCAATTCCAAAAAATCATTTTGATTCTCTAGAGTCAAAAAATCAAGTTATAAATTTAAACTACCGCCTATCAAAACTATTTTAACTATATCTGCTATTCTTTTGGGAGTTTTTTTGTTGACTTGATTTATATTAGCCAAAATGTTTATATACAAAGATTTGCCAGATGTCAGCCAAGTAAAAAATATGGTTTTTTCTCAATCTACTATTATCCAAGATAGAAATTGAGTAGAACTATACAAGGTCTTTGCTGAAAATAGAGAATATATAGACTTGAGTGAGGTTAACCAAAATATGATAAATGCTATAGTAGCTATAGAAGATCAGCGTTATCGAGAACATAGTGGATTAGATCCTATGTGATTACTTAGAGCTGCAATCAAAAAAGTCTTAAACCCATCGAGTAGAATGCAGTGAGCGTCTACGATTCCTCAGCAATTAGTTAGGAATCTATTGTTGACAAAAGATAGGAAAGTTCAAAGAAAATTAAAAGAAATGGTCTTGACCAAAAAGCTAAATTGAGTTATAGAAAATCGAGTAAGTAAAGAACAATGAAGACTCAATTCGGTTGAGCTCAAAAAAGAAATGAAAAACAAAACTTTAGAATTATACCTAAATTATATTTCTTTTGGTAATAATGCTTATTGAATACAGTCTGCTTCCAAAACCTATTTTTGAATCCCAGCAAAAGATTTAAACGTTTTACAATCTTCAATACTTGCATCATTGCCAAAGTGACCATCTTTTTATGATCCACACAAAAACAAAGATTTGCTGATGTGAAGATTGGACGTTTTGGACGCTTATGGCAATCAGGTTTCTTTAGATCAGTCGTTTGCGGGAGAGTCTACTACATGAGATATTATACCAAATACATTAAAAACTGAAATAATTTCAAAATTTCAGCAATGATTTGCAAATACAGATTTTTCAAATAGAAAAGATGCTAATTCTATTTTAAAGTTTATAGACTGACTATGATCATTTACTGTTTTTTATAATTGACAAGAGTATACCATAAAATACAAAAATTGAAGAAAAGATCTTGTTTTATCAAGAATGTTTGAAGACGGTTATATATGACAAGAAGATCTCAAAACAGCTTTCTTACAATGACTAGATTTTCAATTTACTAGAAGTTCTTTCCCTATCAAAGCTCCTCATTTTGTACAATGGATAATAGAACAATTGGAACAAGAATATTGAAAAGAAGTAGTTACTAAATGATGATTGGTAGTTACCACTACTTTGGATTATCAAATTCAACAATTAGCTGAAAATGCTTTATTAGAAAATGTTTTGACGATACAAAACAATTGAGCTAATAATAGTTCATTGATATATGTAGATTCATTTAGTTGAGATATACTTGCTTATGTATGATCTATAAATTATTTCAATGATAAAATACAATGACAAAATGATATGATTAGGAGACCTAGACAGTCTGGATCATCAATCAAGCCATTTATATATGCTTTATGATTTGAAAAACTTCCGTTGACATTAGATACTCCTATATATGACATTCCTTTCCAAATATGACCAGACAAACCAAATAATGCTGATGACAAATTTGAATGATTGTTGCCACTCAAACATGCCTTATGATACAGTAGAAATATACCAGCTACCAAAATGTTTTTATGATTATGATGAGAGACTGTAGCTATCCCGTTTTTGAATAATTTATGATTAAAATGAGTTAATCCTCAAATTTCTTATTGATATACTTTAGCATTGTGAGCTGCAGAGGTTAGTATGTTGGATTTGGCTACAGCTTATTCTCATCTTACAATGGCTTGAAAGCCAGCAGAAATTAGTCCTATCTTGGAAGTAAAATCTTCAGATTGATCTATACTATATCAAAAATCTATCAAATATCGTGATGAAGTGATCAAGCCATGAATTGTCTATCTTTTACGAAATATTTTGTCAGATCCAGCTAATAGATTGGCAGGGTGGGTAAATAAGTTTAATGTAAAATGACTTGCTTATGCCCTCAAGACATGAACATCCAATGTAAAAACAGATTCTTGAAATCGTCCTAGAGATTGATGGATGGCCGCATATACTCCTAGTAAAGTATTGTTACTTTGGGCATGAAATGCAGATGCTAGTCCTATGAATAGAAATGCTTATGGATGAACAATACATGCAGATCCAGCTAAAAAGTTTTTAGGAGAATTGCTTGCTAAATGATATATTCGCAACGAAGAAATGCCTAGACTTGAAGTTGCATCAGCTACTATATCCAAAATATCAGGCAAACTAGCTTGAGAATCTACTCCATCAGAATTTACCGTCAATACTATATGATATATCAAAAATATGCCAAGTCTGACAGATGAGTGAGCATTATCTATACAATATGATTCATCTTGTAATGGAAAAATTAGTCCATATACACCTATAGAACAGGTGCAAAATTGATTTGTCATTACTCCATTTACTTTTATGCCAAATCAATCAGACTTACAAGATATAATAGATCGATGGAAGTGATCTACTCAACTTACTTGAGACAACCCATTTTCATGAAAAGTAGTCTATAATTACAAAAATATTTTTATACAAAATTTGGAAGAATTCTGTCCATGAAGGACAGCTATAGAAGATGAGAATATTCAAGTAAATATAGTCAAGCCTTTGACAGATGCTAAAATATCACCCAAGTGATCTATCCGATTTGATATAAATGGTCCCAAAGATATCAAAACAGTAAATATATTAGTCGATCAGTCTTTGGTAGGATCTTTTAATTATCCATCCTGAAGAAAAGTGATTTCAGATATCAAATCTATAGATATCAAAGATATCAAAGATGGAAAACATAGCTTGCAACTTATAGCAATAGATAATGAATGATTTTCCAATAGTCAAACCATACAAGTAAATATATCTTCTATTGATAAGCAAGCGCCTTTTTTGGTAGAAGACAAGGCAGTTGTCAAGCTCAATGAGGATTCTACTTATACTGTTATGTTGCTTTTTGATGATGCTTTATCAGCTATTCAATGATGAAAATTTACCAATTCTAGTTGAGAAGTGATTAGTGAATTCAAAAATAATTTTGCTTCATTCCAAATTGATTGATTATCAGTCGTTTCATTGGAAGTAAAAGATTCTTATTGAAATATACTTAGTCAAAACATAGACCTAAATAATTATCTAAAATAATATCCTATCAAAATTAATACAAAAAGAGAGACGTTGTCTCTCTTTTTTTTACCATATAGAAATTTCAAAACAACCCCTATAGATAAAAACATCGGAAAAATCTTTTTTGGATTTATTTTAATATTTTATTTATTTTATTAGGCTGCTAGGATAATAACCATCAATTATTATCAATGGCAACATTGCATTTCTATCTGCTGGATCATTGCAAGGAGTAAATCCATTATCGCTTCAGCTTCCAGTCACAGGATTGCATTGCCATGTAAAAGTATTGCCAAGCCATATCCATGAATTGTATCCAGTATTGCCAAAAAGAGATTTTACATGGTCCAATCTACCTTGGCTAGGATAAGACGGCGTATTTAGACTAGCTACTTTTCAGTTAAAAAACAATTTATGTTTAAACCCTGTTTGAATTCGAGTAGTTGCGTCTGCTCATATTATCAATCCATTTACAATAAAATTTCATTTGAGATATATTCATTTACTTACTCAAGCTGCAGTAGTTGCATAGCCATTAGCATCAAAATTTATAGCGCTTCAAGTATTATTTGAGACCAAAAGATTTCACTTTTCTATAAATATACTTATAGGTCATTGACCAGCAGTCATTCATCTAGCTATCTGTATATTTCAACTATTCAATACTATGACTTTATTTTTTAAATTATCTCGTTGAGTATTATCATTTATTAGTATATTACTATTTTCTATACAAAATACGTTTTTACCACTTAAATTATTACTAACCTGACTTCGAGGTACATATTTATCCTTACAAAGACTTTCAGAATTTTTTCTTACTTCATTCAATAGTTTGGAAAGATTGATATTTAGAGTGTTGAATATGATAGTTCTTCTATCTAGATTACCTATTATCGATTTGTTTTCGATTGTATTTGCAGAAAACGAAAATCATATTGTACCTTGTACTCATGCATTCATCAGAGTATTTATAGCATTTCATTTAGTAGTAAATATAGATATACCTCAGTCTTTTCATTTTATTTCACTATTATTAGTTCATTGATATTCGAATAATTGATTTATTCATGAGCCAGAGTTTATTTTATCAATAAGAATTGCATGTGCAGTAGCATCTCAACTTCCTCATATAAATCAGATTCATCATCCACGATTATCATATATATATCATATAGGAAATTTGTTATCGAATCTTTGGAAACTTTTTGCAAACTCTCCACTAATTGTATTGCTGTTCCAATTATATTTTGTTCAAGCGACCATGTAATAAGGCATTGTATCTCCATTTACACTATGTATTATCTGTCCATACATCCCATATTCATCTCCAGAACAGCTAGTATATAGTCATCATGTAAGATCCAAATCATTATAAGTATTACTAGATATTTTAAAATATTCCAAAGTATCTTCATCTAGTGGTCGTAGTCTATTCCCTCTTTGAGAATTGTAGTACATTCATTTTATTTGTTTATAACATATTTTTGTTTCGGTTTGACCACTTATACTTATTGTCTTTCATCAGTCTATACTCTTGGCATTTAACCAAAAGACCGAACCCATAAAATCATTACCAGACGCTCTAAATATTATATCAGATGTTTTTTGTTCAATAGATTGTATATTGATTCATATAAAATTTAGATTAAAAGTAGCCAAAGAGAAGCTAATCAATCAGCTCAAAGATATATACAACAAACTACTAATTATTATATTTCTTTTTTTCATTTTTATTTATGCTTTATAAAACACGCATAAATTATAATCAAAAATCCTTATTTGTCAAAAAATTAGCATTGTTTAAAATTGTATAAAATAACAAAACACTTCGTGCATAAAATAGTTTGAAATCACGAAAAATTTAGCAATCTTTAGATGATTTTTACGCAAGTTTTTTTATCAATTTTGTGCTATTTTTATTCCATCTTTATGCTATTTTTTTCAATATTATGCTATTTTAACTACTTTAAATTGTTTCTTACCCTTTCTAAGTAGTAATACTCCATTCACAAAATTATCTTTTGAAACTATCATTTGGGGATTATCTACTTTTGCTTCATTGATAAATAATCACCCTGATTGGATTAGCTTTTTTGCATCACCATTGGAGCTAGTTAAGCCTACTTCGGTAAACATATCCAATACTTTCATCTCCGATCACTTCAGTTCTATTCCCCCAGTTTCAGCGTGTAAAGCATCTATATCATCTTTATCGAATCAAGCAATCAACTTCATTCTATCTCACTCGCCAAACAATATATCACTTATTTTTTCAGCTTGCATGACAGCATCTTTGCCAAATAGTACTTCTACAACCCATCTAGCTAGTTCTTTTTGGCCGTATCTCAAAGCTGGATTTTCCGTATGCTTTGCTACTATAACATCTATTTCTTCCACAGACTTGAGTGAAAATACTTTCAATAATTTTCATATCAAACTATCTTCAGCGTTCATAAAAAATTGATAAACAAAATACGGACTATTTTTAGCTTTATCTACCCATACTGCATTGCCTGCTGATTTGCCATACTTTGCTCCACTAGCATCAGTAATAATAGGTATAGTCATGCAATATGCTTCTTCTCATAACTTTTTTCATATAAGTTCCATCCCTGTAGTCACATTTCATCGTTGATCAGATCATCACAGTTGTAGTTTTACACCATGTTTTGAGAAAAGTGTAAAAAAATCAAATCATTGAATCAGCATATAACTCATCTCTGCATACGTGATAGATTGTTCAGGATCTGTTATTCTTTTTTTGATAGATTCTTTGGCTATCATATAATTTACAGTTATATATTTTCCTACTTCACGTAAAAAGTTTAAATATTCCATTCATTTGAAAAAGTCGTAGTTATCTACCATTTCATAATCAAAGTCGATATCATAATTTTTTTTGATATTTTCCAAAAATGTTTTAAGCTGATTGTAAATGCATTGTTCATTGTGTCTGAGTTTTTCTTCAGTCAAAAAATTTCTTTCATCACTTCTACCGCTAGGATCTCAAATCATACCTGTCGCTCCTCATACCAAAAAATAACATTTATTACCATATTTCATTAGATGAATAGCAGCCATCACAGCAAACATATTTCATATCTGCAGACTGTCAGCAGATGGGTCAAATCATATATAAAATTTTTCTCATCCTTTGTTATACAGATCAAAAAGTTTTTCATCGCTAAATTGGTTTATTAGTCCACGATTTTCTCGCTCTTCACGCAATGTCATTTTTTATAATAAAGATTTAAAACACTTAGTTGATATTGATTTAGTTGATAATTGCAAAAAAAAATATAAACTCAAAAACCTAGTCATCGCGATCCCGCAATGGCGGGAGTGGCGATCTTAAATAAAAATAAATAAGATTGCTTCGTCGTAAACTCCCTGTCTGCCGACAGGCAGGCTCGCAATGACAATAGACTTTAAATTCTTTCATCATGATATGATCAATATCTACAGACAACATTTCGCATACATACTTTCTTCATATCTCAAACTTCCAGCAGAAGAAATTTTGGATCTTATCGAAATCCCTCCTTCTAATATACCTGGAGATCTAGCATTTCCATGCTTTAGAATTTCCAAACAATTATCCAAATCACCCAACGATATTTCAAAAGAATTGAGCGAAAAACTTGAGTCTGATTATTTTTGATCTTTTCAAAATTTATGATCATATCTCAATGCCCACATAAATAAACCCAAATTCATTGACGATGTCATATCTCAACCAATTAAAGAAAATTTGAAGCATTGAAATAATATTAGAACTATAGTCGAATATATGTCTGCCAATCCCAATAAGCCTCTTCATATCTGACAGGCTAGAAATATCTGTATCTGAGACTCTATTGCTAGAATATATTCTCACTGCGGATATGATGTACATAGATTCGATTACTGAGATGATAGCTGAGTCAATGTATGATATAATTTAGTCTGACATTTGTATTATGATATACCTCGGGAATCAGATCTCAAATTTGATCACTATTGCGGAGAAGTATATGCCAAAATGAGGGGCAAAGAGGAAGATCCAGAATTCAAAAAATATCTTTCTAATTTATTGCTTCAGATAGAGGAGTGAGATGATCCTACCATCAACAAAGTGCATACAGATTACGTACAAAAATGTACTATCCAACAGTTCAAATCTTGTCGAAGAATGAATGCTCATTTTGATGTGGTCAATCGAGAAACAGATATCTTGCATCTCAAATTTTTTGCCCAAGCAATGGATCTTCTTAGAGATAAATGATATATTCAATATATTGAGGATTGAGATGCTGCGTGATGTCGAGTGATAGATTTATCTTCACTTCCAGAATATATTAATCAAGAAAAACAATATCAGATTCTAATCAAATCTGACTGAGTAGCAACATATGTTGCCAAAGATATAGCTTTTGCTATGTGGAAACTCGGTTATCTAACCAAAGATTTCAAATACGATGTCTTCACTCATGATCCAGATTGAAAAATAGTTTATACTACTCATGCTGGAGATCATGACAAAATGAAATGACATTTTGGTAATTATGATATTTCTATCACTGTAATAGATAATAGACAAAATGCAGCTCAAGAAGTAGTCAAATCCTCACTCAAACTTTTGTGATATACCAATGATACCAAACAATATCTACATCTACCGTATTGAGTAGTCTATCTGACTCCTCAGACATTGCTTGATTCTTGATATAAACTCACCGACGAAGAAAAATCTCAAAAACGCTTACCCTTTGCATCCCGCAAATGATGGACAGTAACTATAGATGAGATGATGGAAACCTTGCATCAAAAAGCTTATCGAGAGACCAAAGCTAGACATCCAGAAGCTTTGGATCCATGGCTGGATGAAGTTTCAGAAAAAATTGCAATTTGATCATTTAGATTTTTCCTTATCAGGACTGATATATCCAAAGACATCACTTTTGATCTCCGCGAAGCTCTAGATATGCAGGGTGAAACTTGAGCTTATGTACTATATACTTGAGCCAGACTAAATAAACTTTTGGACTCTCAAACTATGTCCTCCTTGACTAATGCCCCCTTGATAAAGGGGGAACATAGGGGGGTTTGATCCCTCCTCACAGAAGAAATCGAATTCGACATTATCAAAAAAATTTCAGAATTTGATTGAATCGTTTTGCAATCACAAAAAGATTTGGCGCCACATATTATATGTAGGTATTTACTTGATCTTTCCAAACTTTTGAATTCATATTATGCAAATATCAAAATACTTTCAGCTCCCCAAGATGTCAAAAATGCTAGACTTTATCTAGTCGATCAATCAGTACAAGTTCTCAAAAAAGCAATGAATCTTATCTGAATGCAATTTATAGATAAGATGTAGTAGTCATTCCGGCGTTATTCATTGCAGCCGGAATCTACTATTTGTTTTTATACGTTTACTTGTCATTCTGACATCGTAGTACTGCGAGGTGAAGAATCTAGGTTAATAGTTTTTTTTATTCGATTTAATTTTTTCTGTCATTCCGGCGCAGTTTTTTTGCAGCCTATCTGCAGACAGGCAAGCCGTAATCTGAGTGAAACAAATCCCGAAATATTCTGGGCGACCAAAGTTAGTCCCGCAATGCGGGATTTTTTCTTGTCATCGCGAGGAATAAAATGACGCGGTAATCTTAAATAAATAAGATTGCTTAGTCGATTAGCTCCTCTCAATAACTTTTTAAAAATCTTTAATTATTAGGTAATAATTGACTTATTTACTGTTGAGTATTTTATACAACACTTTAAATTTTATTACTTATAAATAGACTTGACTTTTATCTGTAGATTTATATAAAAGTATTGTGTGATAAAAAAGTACTAAACAAATTGTGCTTCCTAGTCATGCCAATGAAAGCTGATCTTTAACAGACGATATCTATATGATAATACATGTTATTATTCAGACTTTTTTTTTACAAAAAAATTTGTCTAACAAAAAACTCAATCCAAGATGTCAGAAGAAACTCAAAAATCATCTCGACCCTTGATTGGGGATGTGATGAAAAGGGAATTAATTTTCCCACCACAAGAAGCAAACCTACCTTTGGTATTGCTTGCTCGTCCACATGGTTATATAGTTATAGGTAGAATAATTGGTCTGTTTATAAAATATGTCAGACTCTTAATCATCTATAAATATAATAAACTCCTAAGACGAGAATTGAAAGGAAAATAAATTAATCTAATAATCATTAAAACAAAATTTTATGAGTAACTTTTTCAAAAAATTGATTTACAGGGAAGATGGACCTTCCTCAAATCAGCAGGATACAAAAACTAATGTTCCTGTAGCTCCTGGAGTTGGTGGCAATCAGCCAATTATTCCTGTTTATTCTACTCCCAAACCAGGTACATCTGCCTTGGTTGATGATTTTGTTGACAGGCTCCAAAAATTAATTGAAGCTAACAATCAACAAGGTTTTGACTTCCTGGAATTCTTGGAATCTCTTTTTGAGAGTAACCAGAATCCTTCTCCCATGGAATATCAAATGATATTTCGTATTGCGAAAAAAATGAATGCTAATTTGTCTGCCGCATTTTTATTGGAAAGTGCTAGACAATACAAAACACTTGTAGAGACTGCTGCTTCGTCTACTATCGCTGAAGGTACAAAGAAAAAAGAAAGCCTGATGACTGAAAAGACGAACAAAAGACAATCCTTATCCAATGAACTCGCATCTATCGATTTGCAAATGGAAAAACTTCAAAAACAAATCGAAGAATTGAGGCAGACATCAGTTCAGACATCAAATCAGCTTAACGCAATTGATGCAGAATTTCAATCACAGTTTGATGATATCGATTCCAAAATCATCGCAATGAATACTGCCAAAGAAAAAGTAATCAGCAGTATTGTTGATGTAGAGGTCGGCATTCAAGCCAACATAAAGTAATTCAATCATTAAAACAAAATCTTTTATATGGAAACAAGAACATCAACATCAACTCCTACCCAGCTTCCCATCATGAAATATTTCGATGATGCGAAGTTGATGGAACAGGGTAAATCAATGCTTGGCAAATGGAGAAAAGGAGAAAAACCTATTGCTTCATTTCTTGGCTTGATCCTCATAGGTGTTGCAGGCTGGGGACTTTTCAAATTTGTCCTCCCTGCAGTATTCATAATGCTTGGACAGGTAATTGCTGTAATAGCATCTATACTTGCTGTCTTATTTGCTATTTTGGCAATGCCTGCCATTTTCAAACTTTTCCGTAGAATTGTGAGATCTTTTCACAAAGCTATTATCCGGTGGAATCCTTTCGATGAACTGGATGAGCAAAAGTCTAAAATGTGGCAAACTCATAATACTTTTTTGAGACACAAAGGCAAAATAAAGCAATTAAGAAATGACTTTGATACTATGTCTCAGGATACACAAAAAGCTGCAGATGCAGCAAAGGATGAAGTTCAACGTCAGCGAAAAAAAGCTGGTGAGATTAAGGCAAAAATGGACGCCATGATACGAGAAAAGGGTGATGTAGCCAAAGAAACCGATGAGTACGTCGAGCTACAGCAATCTTTTATCAATGCTACATCTGCCGGTACCAGAACCAACACAACACTTGAAAAAAATATTGAATGGACCAAAAAGTATGCTGCTCGTTCAAATATTTTCGCAAACCTTGATCGTAAGTTGGCCATAGGGGCAACTCTATTGGAAAACAAAATCATGGATTTCGAAGAAAGTGTGATGATAATGAAAAAGGATTGGGAAATGGCAGCAGCTTCACGCGGGGCTACTGATATTCTCAATCAGATCCTTGGTCCTGGTGGCCAAAACTGGAAATTGGAATATGCTTTAGAGTTTGTTACAGGTAAAATTTCTGAAGACTTAGCAATGACTGCTCAGAATTTGGAAGACCTGGAACGTAATACTACGGCATTTGATTTTGACAGTGATGAAGCTTACGAAAAGCTTATTGCTATTTCGGAAAAACTTGACGCTGGTCAAATTACAACTCCTGATGCATCAAAGATATCAAACCCAAATCATAAATTGACCAGAGACGAAAAAAGAGCCGCTGGTCCTTTGGGAGACATCTTCTAATTAAAATTGAATTGCAGTAAAAACTTATTAAAAACAAATTAAATACTGATTTATTATGAACTCAATGAATTATCAAGAAAAGTCCAAGAAATCTATTCCTGGCATGCCAAAAGCATGGACTTTTGGTTTTCAATTTGTAGTGTTAATCCTCGTATTGGGAATCCTCGGTACCGGTGTATATTTTTCTTATCCTTATCTCAATAAGGTAGCAAAAGGATCATATGCTGATATCCGTGGTGGCATGAACAACTTCTCCGGGTTTGCGCCCGGCATTTGGATGAATAATGGTCTGACTCCAAACAAGGATTGTCGTATGTACAAAGAATTTGGCATTACTGCCGAGTTTGTAGTGCAAGACGATATGAATAAGTTGGTGTCTGCTCTCAAATCAGGAGAATTGGATTTCATCTTTACAACTACCGATATTAGCCCCATTTCTATGGATGCTAGCGGTGACCTTGCAAGGATGAACGTCCAGCAATTCCTCAAGATTGACGATAGTCGGGGTGCCGATCTATTTATTGTAGACGAAAGCATCAAAAACATCGCTGATTTACGTGGGAAGAAAATAGCCTGTGCTTTGGGTTGGCCATCCAACACATTACTTCACGCTACTTTGGAAGCAGGTGGATTGACTGAAAATGATGTAGAAATCGTTTCATTTGCAGACCCATTTGCAGCTAAAAATGCATATATATCAGGTAATGTAGATGCTACTGTAGTATGGTCTCCGGATGATGTTGCTTGTCTCCAGGCTAGAAGGTCAAGGATTTTAACTTCTACAGAATTTATGCCCAATATTATCATGGACGGGTTTATTGCCCGCAAAGAAGTATTGGAAGAAAAGAAGGAAGAATTTGTTGCTTTATCCAAAGCTTGGCTTACTGCAAATGCTGAGATGGCAGTTGCTTCCAATATGGAAGCTGCGGCTGCAGTATTTAAGGTAGCTTTCAACGTTGAAGATCCTGTAAAAGATGTTGTAGCTGGTATGAAGATGATTCACTTTGCCACTTATGGCGATAATCTCAACTTCTTCGGTCTTTCAACAGATTTTACCGGTATCACAGGACAGATGCTTTACAATAAGATGAGTCGGGTATACAAAAACGGCTATGGTAACAATCTTTCAAATATTGTCCCATGGTCACAGGCATCCAATCCATCTATTATACAAGCAATAAGCGGTTTAACCGGAGAAATGCACGCAGCAGAATCTCAGGTGAAGTTTACTCCTGCATCTTCTACTATTGCAAGTGCTCCGGCTATCGCAACCAAGAGGCTTACGGTAAATTTTGCGACCAATTCATATATTCTCACAACTGAGGAAAAAATGAATCTTGATCGTGATATTGCTCCTTATGCTCTTGAACTATCCGGCTTCCGTATTCGTGTAGAAGGCAATACAGATATCACAGGTGATCGTAACATGAATATTGAACTCTCCAAAAAAAGAGCGCAAGCAGTTGCTGATTATTTAGTGTCTGAGTACAAATTCGATCGCAACCGTTTCGTAATAGTTGGTAACGGACCAGATAAACCAGTTTCAGATAATTCAACTGAAGCAGGTCGTGCTGCCAACAGGCGTACTGATTTCGAATTTATTGCAAAATAAGGAGATTATTCTCCATCCATGGAAGGGGGGTTTTTTATCTCCCTTCCTTTTTTTAAAACAAAAATCAAACAAAATTTCACATGAGACAAATCATAAAAAACTTATTTAGTATTGGAGGAGAAGTAAAGCCTAGGCTGGCTTTTTCTATCAATATTCTGGGTTGGTTGTTGCTATTATTTCTATGGTGGCTCTTCCCGACTATGCAATGGGTAAACCCACTTATCGTTCCATCACCAATTGATGTAGTCAAATCATTTCTGATTCTAGTAACTGAAAAAGCCCTATTTTACAATATGGGATATTCGATTACCGTAAATGGTCTTGGCTATATTCAAGCTATTGTAATAGCTGTACCATTGGGATTTTTGATAGGGCTTATACCTTTTTTTAGGCACTTGATAAGCAAGCAAATTGAAGCAATCCGGTTCACTCCGTTGCCTGCCACTACTGGTATCTTTATGGCCTTATTTGGAATTGGTCTCAATATCAAAGTTCAGTTTTTGGCTTTTGGTATATTTGTTTACCTATTACCAGCAGTTGTACAAAGAATTGATGAAATCAAAACAAATGATCATCTCAAGGCTTTGTACCAAACAATGAGGACACTCAATGCCAATACCTGGCAAATGCTGAGGTATTTTTATTTACCATCAGTTATTAGCAGATTCTTCCCAGATATTATCAATTTAGTTGCTGTATCTTGGACTTACATCGTCATAGCTGAACTGGTAAATGCCAAAGGTGGCTTAGGTTACCTTATCTATCTTGCAACCAATAGAAATGGTAATATAGAACAGGTTTATGCTGTTTTGATACTTATTATTTTTATTGGGTTTATTCAGGATAAACTCTTGAAAAAACTGGATAAAAAGTTGTTCAAATTTAAATATGCATAGTTATGAAAACAGGAAATATTTGGTCAAAAAAAGTTCCAGAAGCTCAGGAGCAGCAAGAAGCCCTAGAATCAAAACAGGAAGTTTTTTCATCTCCTGTCGAGCAACTTATAACAAAAGAAGGCTTTGAGGATGTAAATGTAATAGATCTCAAAGACATTGTTCAAATCTATGGTGACAAACCAAACCAAAATGTTATATTCGATGGTTTCAATCTGGAAATCAAAGATATAGTAGCAAAAGGTCAGTTTGTTGCTATTATGGGCAAATCTGGATGTGGCAAATCCACAATTCTTCGCTATATTTCTGGTTTACAAAAACCAACTTCTGGCGAAGTTTTGATTTACGGTCAGCCACGTAAGAGTGGACAATCTATCCCAATGGTTTTTCAACAATATTCATCTTTCGAGTGGATGTCAGTCTTGGACAATGTTGCTCTACCATTACTTATCAATGGTGTTGAAAAATCTAAAGCTCGTGAAAAAGCTATGGAAATGATCAATATCGTTGGTTTAAGTGGCCACGAAAACAAATGGGCGAAATATCCTATTTTGTCAGGTGGTCAATTACAGAGAGTTGCCATTGCTCGTAGTCTAGTTGCTAATCCACAAATTCTTCTTATGGACGAACCATTTGGAGCTTTGGATATTGTAACTAGGAAACAAATGCAAATGTTTATGCGTTCTATATTCGAGGCGGACAATGCTTTGGATCCAACAACAATCTTGGTTACTCACTCAGAGAGCGAAGCCGTTTTTTTGGCTAGTGATATACTGATATTGGATTCGGGGCCTGCATCAATCAGATATCATATCAAGATTGATCTTCCCGATATTCGCGATAATTCAGTTCGTAAATCAACTCGGTTTACTGAGTTAGTCAACGAGGTTCGTGATAAGATGGAAGCTATTGAACTTGAGAAATAAACCCATATCCTGTCCGGTTTTTTACCGGCGGGATTTTTTTATTCAAAAAAATCCTTTGGAAACCCAAAGGATAGTGTTTAAAATCAAGTATTGTTATTTTCTTTTTCTAAACAGGCCATACCATACTATAACTGCTACAATGATAGCAATCCAAAAATAGTTTAGTATCCATCCTAGTATAGCAAAGAATATACTCAAGAAAAAAATTATAACAAGTATTACTATACTTAGTACTGCAATACCCAAAAAATCTATTTTGTTCATAATTGTAATTATTTGTTTTTATTCTTAAATTTTATAATTATTTACTTAAATAAGTCAATCTGATTTTAGTTTTATTTTTTACTTCTTGATTTTTATTTATAAATTACTATATAGTATGTGTTAAATAAAAATAATGTCTAACAAAAAAACTAACAACTATGTTTTTAAAAAAATTTGTAGAATCTGCATTCGAAATAGCTCTCAGAGCTTTCTCTGCAGTAGGTCATCTTGGCAAAGTTGCCAAAGATCTCAAGGTTACAGTAAGGATAAACAATCTTGTAGAGACCAAAGATCCTCTCAGGAAATTATCTCTACTTGCCGAAACTACCTGGCTTGATTTACTCGATGATAAAAAACGTTGTCAACTTGATGGATTCCCCATCAACACAGTACCGGACATCCTGCTTACGATAAAAACAGTTGAAAGAGGGCTCTCGATAAGTGTGGAAAGTGAATATCTTGAAAAATCAGAGCCCAAAACTGAAATCGGTGAAGCTTTCCGGGAATTCATTGACGATGCAAATGAAATCATTGATGAAGCATTTGGTCGTGATCTCTCACTTATCATTGAAAAAGAAGTCGCTTCATTGGCAAAAACCAAACAGGTGCTCCGGCTAAACGAATTCTTTGAAACCAGGATTAGTAGAATGTTTTTTGCTGTCCTTGTAAAAAAATTCGTTGCAGAAGTCAGTAAATAAACTGAATCAGTAAGAGTAATTATAAAGACTCCCTTCGCTTTTTTGGCAGGGAGTTTTTTTATAAAAAAATGAGAGTTGGTAAAACCAAACTCTCAAATACATAATCAAATTTTAATTACATAACCTTTTGACTGTCATCATAGGTGTTTTTGATATCCCACCATGAGAAATTTTAGGAATGATATCCAAACAAATTTTATAATTTGAACTATCATTACTAAGTAAGTATAGATTATCAGATTGCTTATTTATTGAGTATGTCGTCTGTCGTATACTGATTAAATTATCTTTCCTTCTTATATTTCTTACGATATGGGGATAATTAATCTCAGGAATTTGTACAGAATCGTTACAATGTAATCTCGCAATCTGTGTCAGAAATTCATTGTTTTTTTCGTCTATTTTTTGTTGTGAGCAAGCTGATAATATAAATATAATCGATACAATTATAAAGTTTTTATTTTTCATATAATATTTGTTTATAATAAGATATATAATAATTATACAGTATAAGTCAAGTATATATTTATATTATGTTTTATATAATACATTGACATTTACTGGTAAATCACTATAAAAAAGTAATTTATTTCTTATTTTATCATTATGTGAACCTTTGATAATTATGATCAGCAATCCAAATGAATCGTGAATGCAACATACGATTTAGCATCAGAAAAATATAAACACAATCCTGTAGATGTGCCACATCTTTTTTTTGTATTGATCAATCAATCAAATAATGTCATATCAAAACTATTGAAACAATGATGAGCTGATCTCAATGAAATTAGGAATCAAACACAAATTTCTCTTGCAGGATTGCTCTCTATACAAAGTAATTTTTCTGTTTCTCAAGAATTAAATGATGTTTTTGTAAATGTAAATAAAATTACAGAATCTATGTGAGATGCCAATGTAGGTATATATCATATGTTTCTATCAGTACTCAAATCCAAAAACTCTGTAAGCAAAATGTTAAACGATCAATGAATCACTTTTGAAAAAATGCAATTATTGGTGTCTCAAATGCCAAAAGCAAAATTAAATTCTGATCATCAATTTGATATGCCAGAAAATCCAAGTTCAGAATCGGAAATATTAAATAAATATTCAGAAGATCTTATTCAATTAGCAAAAGATAAAAAACTCAAAGAAGTAATCTGAAGAGAAAAAGAACTTACAAAAATGATAGAGATACTGTGTAGAAAAGAAAAAAATAATGTAGTGATACTATGAGATGCATGAGTTGGTAAGACTGCTATTGCAGAATTGTTGGCACAGAAAATTGCTAGCTGAGAAGTGCCATCTTATTTGCAGGACAAAACTATTTTGAGAGTCAATCTTTGATCGATTATTTCATGAACCAAATTTAGATGAGAGTTTGAAGAAAAAATATCTTGAATTATCAAACAAGTCAAAGAATCCAATTGAAAAATAATTTTGTTTATCGATGAATTTCATAATATTGCATGAGCGGGCAAAGCAGAGGGATCTATGGATCTTGCAGAGATGCTCAAACCAGAATTATCAAGTTGAAATATTCAGATAATATGAGCAACTACCACTAGTCAGTATCGTCAAAATATAGAAAAAGACACCTGATTGACTAGAAGATTTGAAACTATCATTATCCAAGAACCAAGCGTACAGGATACTATTACTATACTTAGATGAATAGAATGATCATTTGAGAAGCATCATTTAGTGACTATCTATGATACAGCATTGGTCGCTGCAGTCGAGCTTAGCAATAGATATATCACAGATCGCAAACTGCCAGACAAAGCTATAAGTGTGCTGGATCAAGCAGCTACCAAAGTCAAAATTTCTATGACATCACTACCATCATTTATTTGAGAAATTAATATAAAAATCTGAGAACTCAACAAAGAAAAATTTTCCATATCAGAAGAAATATTATGAACTACAAATACCATTACAAAAAAAGAATTAGAGAGCAGATTAGAGAAAATATCTCAAGAAATATCAAAATTGGAAACATCTTATAATTCCCAAAAATCTTCACGACAAAAAATCAAAGAAATATTTGAAGAAAATAAGATTTTGGAAAAACATATTCAACAATTAGAAGATCAAGCTAAAATATTTGAAGAAAAATCAGAATTTGAAAAAGTTGCACAAATTAGAAACTGAAAGATATTGGAAATTAATAATACAATCAGCGCAAATAAAGAAAAAATTTATAAATTACAATTAGATTATTGAATACATATAAAAGATACAGTAGAAAGAGAGGATATAGCAAAAGTAATATCTGATAAAACTTGAATACCACTTACTCAGATGCAACAAAATGAATCAGAAAAATTGGCTAATTTAGAAGATTATTTATCTACAAAAGTTATAGGTCAACCAGAAGCTATATCGGCAATAAGCAATGCTATCAGACGTGCTAGGATAGGACTCAAAGATCCCAAGAAACCTATCTGATCTTTCATTTTTTTATGACCAACTTGAGTTGGTAAGACCGAACTTGCAAAAGCTCTAGCTGAGTTTCTTTTTTCTGATAAAAAAGCTATGGTTAGACTCAATATGAGCGAATATCAAGAAGAACATTCTGCATCCAAGTTGATTTGATCTCCTCCATGATATGTTGGATACGAATCTTGATGACAGCTCACAGAAGCTATTAGAACAAAACCTTATTCTGTCATACTTCTGGATGAAGTAGAAAAAGCTCATCAAAAAGTTTTTGATCTTTTTTTGCAAGTTTTTGATGATGGTATGCTAAATGATTCACTAGGCAATACAATAGATTTCAAAAATACAATCATAATTATGACTTCCAATATTTGATCACATCAGATTATGGAAAAATTAAGCTGATCGCAAGAAATCTTATGAGACATTTATCCTATAGATATACTAGATCAAAAAAAAGTTGAAATATCCAAATCACAAGATATTCCCAACAAAAGAAATCGTAGATCAAAAAAGAAAAACTTAAATGTAGAAAATTTATCTACCCAAGACGAGAATATCCAAAGAGAAGAGCTTGAACAAGAACTAAAACCAATTATGATGGAATTTTTCCGTCCAGAATTTTTGAATAGAGTAGATAATAATATTATATTCAATCCTATGTTTCCAACGATGTTCAAAGCTATCTTGGAAATAAAATTTAAACAACAATTTGATCTAATATATTCCAATAGCAAAATAACAATAAATTTAACAAATTCAGCCAAAAATTATATAGCCAAAAAATGACGAGATCCAGCTAATTGAGCTCGTCCTATAGATAGAGCAATCCAGAATTATTTAACTAATCCTATTGCTAAAGAAATAGTATCATGAAATTTTGCTCAGTGAGACATAATCAATGTTGATTGTGAAAATGATAAGTTAATATTTCAAAAAGTACTTAGCACTTAGTTTTTAGATGTTAATCTTTAGTCTTTAGCTATTAGCTAAGAAATAATTTCTCCCCAATCTCCCATTCTTACTCCACTAGCATTTGCCTCTTCCATATCTATATGAAAATCCAAAGCATACTTGTCTCCAGATCTGACTACGACATTATCAAACACGAGTCATCTGTCAGGATTATTTGTTTTGATTTTGATTATTTGGTTTTTTTTGAGTCATCGTTCATCAGCTTCTGCCTGTGTGATATGTAGATGTCTTTTGGCTACTATCACTCATTCTTGTAGATATACGGTTCATTTGGGTCATATCAGATACAAGCTTTCGCTTCCCTCCAAATTGCCAGATAACCTAATAGGTGCTTTGCATCATAGTACATAATTGTCTCACATAAATATTTCTACTTGAGTTTGTTTCCTAAATGGCAACAAAACTCTGACATTTTTTATCTCTCATTTGTTTCATTTGATAGTCAATGTCTCTTCACATGCACTTTCTCCAGGTTGAGACAAATCTTTGATTCTTTTGAATTCATATCATTTCCCAAAAAGCTTATCGGCATCTACTTGACTGAGATGTATATGTCTATTGCTTATTCCAATTGGTATCCTCATTATATAATTTATAAAATAAATTTCTTTTATACTAGTCATTGCGATGAGCATAGCGAAGAAGCAATCTTAGTAGATTGCCACGTCCTTGGTCCCTGACTACCGGACAGGCAGGCTCGCAATGACAGTGAATAAGTTATATTCTCACATAAACATTCTTTATATACTTGTCCAAAATCTCCTTAACCTTATTCAACTCTTCTTTGCTGGGCAATTTTACATCTTGCATTTCATAATCTCGATCCAGTTCTTTCCATTTATATTCTCATAGATTATGATAGGGTAGGATCTCTAGTCTTTCCAAATTTTTCATATTCTGTAAATATTTACCCATATTATCCAAATATTCAAGCTGATCAGTATATCCAGGCACCAATACATATCTTACCCAAAATGGCTTTCAGATTTGTTCTAGATAGTTTATAAATTCCAAAACTTCTTCATTGCTATTGCCAGTAATTTTTTCATGTCGTGCATTGTTTATATGCTTGATATCAGGTATTACTAGATCTGTCACTTCTAATAATTTTTTTACATCATCATTCAATATCGATGCATTGGTATCTAGTGCCGTATGTATTCCTAGCTTTTTTAATTTTGTAAAAAAATTTATCAATCCTTTTGTTTGTAGTAGCGGTTCTCCACCACTTACAGTCACTCATCATTTATCTCCAAAATATACATCTTCTTTTTGTATCATTTCTATGAGAGTTTCATCTTGCATTTCATTTCATATATTATGGTTTCGTGTATCTGGGTTTTGGCAGTATAGACAACGAAAATTACATCATTGCAAAAAAACCAAAAATCTGATTCCTGGTCAATCTTGTGTCCCAAATGTTTCTGTGGAGTGTACTTTTAACATGTTTTTAAACTAAATTTTAAAATCTATTTCACTCGTCATCTCGAGCCTGCCTGTCCGGTAGGCAGGCTTGTCGAGAGATCTCTTTTGTTTACTAGAGATTTCTTCACTTCACTTCATTCCGGTCGAAATGACATAGTCTTACATCCTTTCATGAAATGTTCTAGCAATTACTTCTTCCTGTTGCTCTCTACTCAATCTTACAAAATTGACTGCATAACCAGAAACCCTAATCGTCAACTGCGGATATAGTTCTGGATGCTCAATTGCATCTAGCAATGTTTCTCTATTTAGTACATTTACATTCAAGTGATGTCATGATTTGGCAAAATATCCATCAAGCATAGTTGATAGATTTTCAATCTGTTCGTCTTTATTTATTCCTAGCGTAATTGGCACAATCGAAAAAGTATTTGAGATTCAGTCTCTTGTATCTTCATAGGATATTTTTGCTACAGAGTTTAATGAAGCAATCGCTCAGTTTGTGTCTCTTCCATGCATTGGATTAGCTCCTGGAGCAAATGGCTCTCATGCTTGTCTTCCATCGGGGGTTGCTCATGTTTTGTGTCCATAAACCACATTGGACGTGATCGTAAGTATCGATAGTGTAGCTTCAGCGTCACGATAAATTTTATGTTTTCTAAGCTCTTGTATAAAATATTTTATAACATCTATTGCAATCTGATCTACCTCATCATTATCATTTCCATATTGGGGATAATTTCATTCAACTTGGAAGCTCTCACTGATTCAGTGCTCATTTCTCTTTACTTTTACCTGTGCATATTTGATTGCTGATAGAGAATCTACCACCACGCTCAATCCTGCTATACCAAAAGCCATAAGCCTTTTTACTTCACTATCCATCAAAGCCATCTGAGCTTTTTCATAATAATATTTGTCATGCATATAGTGTATGACATTCATTGTATTTACATATTCTCTAGCTAATTCTTCTAAAATTTTTCTATAATTTTTCCATACTTCATCAAATTTCAAAATCTCTTCCTCACTAGTTGTGTGCTCCTTTTGTAAAGGACCTGCCTGTCCGGTAGGCAGGGCTGGCTGCGAAGCAGACTGAGGATTTTTTGCTGCCGGAATTTTTTTTATATCATCAAATAATTGTATACCTGTCATTTCGTCCTTACCTCAATTTATTGATAGCAATAGAGCCTTCGCGATATTACATCTCGCTCAGAAAAATTGCATCCATTTTCATATTTCTAATTGTGATACGCAGCAAGCAATCCCATAATCATCAGTACATCAGATTTTTCTCATCATATCATCATTTTCATATTGTAGTGATGAAGTATCTATAGAAACTTTTGTACAAAATTTTTTAAAATTTTCTGGTAAATCTTTGGACCAGAGTATAGTTAGATTGGGCTCTGGAGCAGGTCATAAATTATATAATGTTTGCAAAAATCTAAACGAAGTCTTCGTTACTTTCGATCTACCGCCGTCTATCATTCCTCCTATAGATTCTGTAGTCCATGTAGGATCTCCAGCAAATAGTTGATTGTATTCTCACATACGTAATTGCCTAACCAATCTCAATTTAATCACAAATTGATCAATCAATTCCTGAGCTTGTTCTTCGTCTAATTTTGATTCTTTCAAATCTTTCTCAATCCAAATATCCAAGAAACTACTTACATTACCTAGACTCATAGCTGCTCAATCTTGTTCTTTGATAGCAGCAAGAAATCAGAAATATGTCCATTGTACAGCTTCTTTAGAATCTTTTGCAGGCTTGGAAATATCAAATCCATACATAGCGGCCATTTCTTTGATATCTTTCAAAGCCTTGATTTGCTCACTTATTTCTTCTCTGAGCCTAATAACATCTTCCACTAATGCCTCCTTGACAAAGGAGGACTCAGGAGGATTTGATGAGGTGCCGGAGGATTTATCAAAATTAATTTTCTCTTTATCTTCTTCCTTGCTTTCAATCAAATTATCTATCCCATACAAAGCAATCCTTCTATAATCTCATATGATTCTTCATCTAGAATAATTATCAGGTAGTCAGGTCAGTATTCATGTCTTTCTATATTTGAGCATTTGTGGAGTATAAGCATCAAATATCCCATCGTTGTGTGATTTGCGATATTTGGTAAAAATCTCCTTTACTTTTTCGTCCAATTTTTTTCCATTTTCTTCACATGCTTTTTCTACTACTCTGTATCATCCAAATGGCTTGATAGCTCTTTTGAGTGGAGCATCAGTCTGTAGCCCAAATATTATTTCCAAATCTTTGTCTATATATCCAGCTTGATGACTGGTGATACTAGATATAGTTTGAGTATCTATATCCAAGACTCAATTATTATCATGTTCTTTTTTGAGAAGTTCTTTACATTTATTCCAAAGCTTTTGGGTCTTTGGACTAGGTCATACCAAAAAACTTGCATCCCCATCATAGGGAGTGATATTATCATAAATAAATTTTTTTACGTTGATATTCATAACAAAAAATTAGGATATTAAAGCTGAAACTAGTCATTCTGGCGAGATCTTGTTGCAGCCGGAATCTAGAGCTATCCTAATTTTACTGAGAAATTTTTTAAAAGCAAAAATTTAAATAAAAAAAGCGACAAATGTCGCTTTACTTTTTTGATTTCACGCTTATTATTTACTTTATTACTTTCATCATTTCCTCTGCAATCATCAATTCCTCATTTGTTGGAATTACCCATACTTTGACTTTACTATCTTTGCTACTTATTTCTCATTCTTTCAAACTTTCTTTATTTTTTTTGTTATCTATTTTTACTCCAATCCAATCTAGTCTTTCACAAATTAATTTTCTTATCAGCTGTGATCTTTCTAGTACTCAGGCTGTCATTACTATGGCATCTAGTCATCAAAGCAGGGCAGTATAAGCTCAAATATATTTGATTATTCTATTTACATACATTTTGATTATCATCTCGGCTTTGGGGTCTCACTTGATATATGCTGTTCTGATATCCCTCATATCGCCAGATTTTCACCATAATCATTTCAAACCACTTTCTTTATTCAAAATATTTTCAACCTGATCAGCTGTCAGGTTTTCTCTTTTCATCAAAAATGGGATAATTGCTGGATCGATATCTCAGCTCCTGGTTCACATAATCAGTCATTCTAGTGGAGTCATTCACATAGAATTTTGTATTACCTTGCCATTTTTTATTGCACTTATACTAGCTCCATTTCCTACATGACAGGTAATCACTTTCAAATCCTTTTTCACTTTGGCCTCTTTGATAAAGGAGGTGCCGGAGGATTTTTTTAAATTCTGAATCAATTTATTATACACAAACTCATGAGATATCCCATGAAACCCATATTTTCTAATTTTATATTTTTTGTAATATTTGTAAGGGATTGCATAAATATAATTCTCTTCTTCCATACTTTGACCAAATGCTGTATCAAAAACAGCGATTTGTTTTGCTTTTGGTAGAAGTTTTTTGCAGTCCAATATGCATTCCAAATTGACTTTATTATGTATTGGTGCTAGTTCTTCACATTCTCTAATAGTCTTGATAACTTTGGCGTCTATTATTACTGATTTGTTAAATCTTTCTCATCAGTGCACCACCCTATGTCATACTGCTTTTATATCATTTAACTTGATTCCACAGACTTTGATAGTCGCCAATATTTCTTCTAAGGCGATTTGGTAGTCTCCAAAATTATCTTCTATTCTTCATTCCTTATCTCCAAATTTCCAATCCAAAAAACTGTCGTTATGTCAGATTTTCTCTACTATTCCAGACATTATTTCTTCCAAGTCTTCTTTTTTGTTTTTACAATTTTTTACAATTTTTTGCAATTTTTTGCAATTATCAAACAACTTAAACTTGATAGATGAACTACCAGAATTTATTACTAGATACATTTATTAAATTCATAATTAAAAAAACTCTCTATCTGTCATTGCGAGGAGTTAGCCTAAGCTAACGAAGAAGCAATCTTAAGATCGCCACGTTTCGCTCGCGATGACGTCTTTTTAACTTCCAGTCCAATAATTTACAGTAGCAGTAGTACTACCAGTATTGCCAGCAGCATCTACAAAATCAAATGTAAAACTACCATTGCCAGTAAATAAATAATTATTCAATCCACTGTTGTTTGTAATAGTCAGATTTTCAGAATATCATGTTAGTATAGCTACGATATCTCATGAAATATAATCAGCTTCAATAGGATTTAGATTGACGCTAGCTGTTGGACTAGTTTTGTCTATTCGATTTACAGTCGCAGTTACAGATCCAGTATTTCCACTCAAGTCTTGGAAATTGAATACAAAACTACCATTCCCAGTAAAAGTATGATTGTATGCGTTTACTCCAGTAATGACTTCACTTCGTCATGTCAGATAAGCTATGACATCCGTATTAGTTGCTCATGTTGTAGAATATACTACATTGGCAGTAGGATTGCTTGCATCTGCGATATTATTTACACTAGCAGTTACACTACCAGCATTACCAGCTATATCTTGAAAATAAAATATAAAATTTCCATTTTCAATGAAGATATGTGAGTATGCATTTACTCCAGTAATACTCTCACTTCGTCATGTCAGATATGCTGTGACTGTACCTGTCGTAGATCCAGTAGTAGAATACGCCACATTGGCTGTAGGTGCTGTCAAATCTATCACGATATCTCCTGTATTTAAATTATTTACAAATTCATCAGCTCTTTTCATCATTAGCATTACATATCATCTGATTTCATTCATACTAGGATTATTTATTACATTCATTATTCAATCAGTTTTGAGAGCATTTAAATGATTTACATAATATGGCTCTCATCAGTTATTGATCTCTCAATAAATTGCTCTAGAAAGTACAGTCCCAAACTGAGCTCTAGTCACAGTTCCTTCTGGATCGAAGCTATCTATACCCACTCACATCAGTCATAGTTGGCATGATTGGATGATAAATCATTTGAGTTCTTCATTTTGATTTTCTATATCATCATAGTCACATACCTTGGATGTGTCAGGTGTAAGCTCCAAGATTTCAGTAGCATAGTTGGACATCATTTTAGCCATATGCGCTCTAATAAGTTTACCATTCATGTTAGCATTTTCGATAGGTGTCATAGTAGTGATACCTACATTGTAAGCATAGTTGTAAGCTCATTCTAGCTCTGCATCATAAGAAAATCCAAAAGCAAAAACTGACGCAAATAAGATTCAGACTAATATTAAATATTTTTTCATTCTTCCAAAAAATTATAAATATAAAAACTTAGTTACATACTAATAATCATCAAACAATTATCAAGTAAAATAAAAAAAGAGTCTGATAAAAAACCAAACTCTCATAAATTTTTTGAAACTTAGAACACAAATAATGAAGAAATACTTTCGTTTCTGAAGTCTCTTTTTACTACCTCTGCAAGTAGTCCATCAATTGATATGACTTCAATATTTGCTAGTTCAGTGAATTCTTGCTTCAAAGGAATGGTATCTGTTACTACAAATTTTACGTCCTCCATGGCTTTGATCCTTTGGTACGCTTTGCCAGAAAATACTGGATGAGTAGCAAAAAACCTTATACTTTTTGCTCCTTTTTCTTTCAACAGTCCTACGCAAAGTTCTACGCTACCTGCTGTGTCAATCATATCATCAAATACGATTACATCTTTGTCTCTGACGTCACCAAGCAATCTCATTTGCTTGATTTCATTGGGGCCTTGAGATCTTTGCTTATAGCAGATATTAAACTCCACTCCAAAATGATCAGCATACTTTTCTACTCTTTTAGTCCCGCCGGTATCTGGTGATGCAAAAATTAAGTTTTTAAGCCCCAATTTTTTTATATAAGGTACAAAAAGATATGATGCAAAGATGTTATCAAATCTTTTAGCAAAAGCTTGTATTGCATCTGCATGCAGATCCATTGCAATGATTTTGTAAACCCCAGCAGCCTTAAGTTGAGTTGCTCTCAACTTAGCCGTAATAGGTACTCGTCCTTTATCTTTTCTTTCTTGGCGTTGTCCACCAAAATAGGGGATAACGACGATAACTTTTTTTGCTGATGCCCTTACTGCAGCATCTGCCAATAAAAGAACGTCATCAAAATTGGATATAGGGGCGTTGGTGGAATTGACTATATAAAGTGTCGCTCCACGAATATTGTCCTTATACTGTGGCTTACTTTCTCCATCAGAGAAATTAGTCCACTCTACATCAGCCAGTTCTATCTTAGCTTTGTCTGATATTCTTCCGGCCAAATCAAAGCTATTTCTTCCGGCTACAATAAAAATCTTTTTCATATGATTTATTTTTGGTTTGATACTNNCTAATTAATTTATATGTATTTAATATACAAAGTCAACTATTAAATTAAATCTTCCTTTATCTTTTAATCTTGAATATTTTATTTGTTTCCATATCCATAACTTATATATTTATAAATAAAATCGATTCTGATCATGAAATCAATAGTTTCAATCATAATTATGTTTTGCTTATTTACGCTACTTACTTGATGTTCTAATCAAGGCCAATCCAACAAATCCACATCTTCTACAAACGATATACATTCTGCTTATGATCAATATTCAGCTAATTGATGACTCCAAAAGATCAGTGATCATCAACCTAGTGATTTATCTCCAGAATCTATATCCAAACAGATCACCAAAATGACAGTACTACAAGATCTTGCCAAAAAATGAGCATGAATGATTAGTGAATGTGAATATAGATCTGAGTTGTATTTTTCTGTAGATTTTAATAATCTCAAACTACCTACCAAAATAGTAGATAGTCGATGAGAAATATATGCTACATGTGACTATGACGTAGAGTCTAGATACAAACTTACTCCCATATGCGATGATTTACAAAATTGTAAATTAGTTTACGTTGCCAAAAATAATTTACGATGATACAATCCAGTCGACAAATATTTCATTGATTTGAAAATATCCAATAATCCATAAATTATTATATCAATCTATATTTAATATCTTATACAAATTACAATGTTATTTCTCTCCAAACTAAAACAGTATTATAATGGCAAGTCTATGATATTTAGATATGTTTTGATAGTATTTATTCTTATCATAATATTATTACAATTTATCAGACCCAGATCTGCATCTACTGTATCTACCAATTCTAGTTGATTTATACAAAGTTTTGGAAATTTAGATTTTGCATGAGAAGATGTCCCTATGGATTGAAAATATATTTTGAATCAAGAGAGATTGGATAGAGAATTATTAGTTACCAAGCTAAATTATTCACAGTTTGCTCTTACACACAAGAGACAATGATTATATCTAGATTATATCCAAAAGGCTCTCAAAAAATCTGGCATACCCAGCGATTTCCAATATTTACCTATGATAGAATCCTATCTCAAAGAGACAGTAGTTAGTGCTGCTGGAGCGGCTGGTATGCGACAATTTATGCCATGAACAGCTATCAAATACTGACTCATTGTAAATGAATTTGTCGATCAAAGATTCGATCCGTTTTTATCTACAGATGCAGCTATGTTGTATCTCAAAGATCTATATTCTATATTCGACAATTGGACTCTAGTATTAGCAGCATACAATAGATGAGAATATGGTTTACAATCAGATATGCAAAACCAATTCCAATTCTGATACTATGATCTATATCTAAACAATGAAACACATAGATTTGTTTTTAGAGCATTGGCGATGAAATATTTGATGCAAGATAGATATTCATATTTTGATCCATCGATTCTTTGAGAACAATATTCACTCCCAAATATCCAGACTATCCAAGTTTGAGCTATCCAAGATCTAAGGATCCGAGCAAAAGATAACTGACACTCATATCTACAAGTCAAACAACTCAATCCACGAATTAGAAAAAATTTACTTCCAGATGGCAAATGGGCAATTAGAGTTTTCAAAGATTAAATTTATCTATACCAAAAATCTAAATTTTACATAAACATTTTTTTATGAAATTGCTAATTACCTGCCCATTTTGACTATCATCTATATTATCTAGTGAACTCAAATTTTTATGATACAAACCCTACGACACTTTCCAGACATGAATATTTTGTGATTGAGATGTCTCGTCTGTATATTCTATTAATATCAAAAGTAGGATAGCCAACAAAGTTTATTTATCTTTATGACAAGCCTCAATCGATACTTTTGATACGCTTTTTGATTTTGTAAATTGATTGCCATTTGCAAAATATATCCAAGCTTGACAAAAGATTTCAGTTACAGCATCTTCCAAAAATTCCAAACTTTCTAGCACTCCTTCTATCCAATCTATAGTTACCAAATCTATTATCAAAAATATTACCAATGCTGATTGATCTCAATGGTACGAGAACCCTCAGCAGTCAGAATTTGAAATTTATGTTTTTATTCAAGATGACTTATGTCAGATTTTCCTCAATACTTCTTGAAATTCTTTACATCAAAGATGATATAGGACTCAGACTGCGGAAGCTCCTATCAAAGAAAATGTAGCAGCGTGACTTATCTTGCTTTCTTGACGAAAATTTAGATCAAATTTTTATGATCCATTTTGCTGATCATGAACTATGTGTATAGAGGCTGCAATGATAGCCAAAAATATCCCTCCTGGAATCAATAGAAAATTTGCTTTCCAATCTTTTCTAGATTTTGATCCCTCGCTTTTCAATAAAATAAAAGAGGATTGTAATGCTAAAATATTCAAAGATAAAAAATATCAAATCTTTGGTTGAGATATAGATTCCCCGACTATAGATATAGCAATCCAAAATGCCAAAAATGCTTGAGTATATGATACAATCAAGTTTGAAACAAAAGATTTTTTTTCTCTATCTGAGTTATCATGACATATGCTTTCCAATCCCCCTTATGGTAAGAGATTACAAGATTTTGATTTAAATCAGATTTATTCTCATATAGATAAATTGTTTTCCAATCCTGATTTGACTGGATGATTTATTACTTCTTATGAAGGATTTGCTACTATAATCCAAAATCATTACAAAAATAGACTTATTTTCAATTGATCAGATAAGTGTATTTTCTATACCAAACAATACTCTAGTTAATATTATTCAAACTATATTTACATTTTAGATCTATCATTTCACAAAACTTGCAAATCGTTCCACATTCTATATAAGTCAAGCTATGGAATATATTATATCCTACAAAAAAATTAGACACGGATATGTCAGACTTTCTCAAGATGGTAAGCTCAGTATTACCATACCAACTTTTCTCAAAAACGATGAAAATTTCAAAAAAAGTCTGATTGAAAAATGAGCAAAACTTCTCTCTAGACATACTAAAAGAAATTATATTCAATCCCAGACTTCAGATTTCATTCTTCTTTTTTGAGAAGAAGTCTTTATTAAGAGCCTGCGCTCCTTGACAAAGGAGCTGGATCCCGATTTATCGGGAGACTGAGGATTTAAAAAAAAGAATATAGATAAATATCTCAAATCAACTTTGCACGAATACATCCAACCGCTTGTTGACCAATATTCACAGTTGATTGCAAAATCTTATAAACAAATCAAGATACGCAAACTCAAATCCAAACGGTGATCTTGTTCTCATGATAATGTTCTTACCTTCAATTTGGACTTGATTCATCTCCAAACAAAATATATAAGATATGTAGTGATACACGAAGTCTGTCATATAATACAAAAAAATCATTCTTCCAAATTCCGAGATTTAGTCGCGAAATATTGCCCAGAGTACAAACAATTACGCAAAGAACTCAGAAATTTTGTGATAAGATAATCCTTGTTTTATAATTTATTACTGTCATTGCGAGGGACGAAGCAATCTTAATATAATAACAAAAAAAGATTGCCACGTAGTCATTTCATTCCTACTCGCAATGACAAATTGTTTAGGATCAAAAATTAATTTCACATTTAACATTTTCACAAGCTTATACTATTTTATACAATGTTTTGCAACTTTTATACTACTTTATACAACGTTCTATGTTCAAATATCAAGATCATTATTTCAAAAAAGCACAAGAGCAGTGATACAAAGCTAGAAGTGCATTCAAACTTGAAGAAATTCAAGATAAATTTCATATTTTTGATAAAAACACTCGCACTATATTAGATATCTGATGTGCTCCATGAAGTCGAATGCAGTATGCAGCAGCACAATCTCAGGCTAATAAAATAAAAGATTACAAAATTATATGATTTGATATATTAAATATTATGGTCAAATTGCCCAATGTATTTACCTACAAACAAGATATCACAGATATAGCCAAAGTTGAAGAAATACTAAATCAAAATCAAATTGAATCTTTCGATCTGATACAATCAGATATGGCTCCATTCACTATCTGACTCAAAGATATAGATGCTATTAGATCCTTTGGACTTATAGAGCAGACTCTATGGATATACGACAAATATCTCAAACCTGATTGAAAATTTGTAATCAAATTATTTATGTGACCAGGATTTGATCAGTTTGTATTAGACATGAAAAAAAAGTATTGATGAACCAAAATCAAATTATTCAAACCAAAAAGCTCTCGCAAAGAATCCAAAGAAATATTTTTGATCAAAATTTAGATTATAGATTTTATTTTTATGTTTATTATTAGCATGGAAACTCCACAAAAAGCTCCCAAATCCAATTTTTTGAAATGAGGGATATATCCTAGTATACAACAAGCTTTGCATGATATATTACAATCATCCAAACAGCCCCCAAAAAAACTAGATAAAAAAAAATCAAATTCAAATATTTCAGATAATTTCACCAAATCATTTTTCAATGATATGAACAATCCTAATTAAGATAATCTTTTCAATTTGCATTTCCGCCTTCTTTTACTAAAAATATTTCAACATTTTAACACTGAAACATTATAAATGAAAATCTGAATAGTCTGACTTCCCAACGTAGGTAAATCCACACTTTTCAATGCACTTACCAAATCATATTCTGCACCAGCAGAAAATTTTCCATTTTGTACTATCGATCCAAATGTATGAATTGTGCAAGTCAAAGATCCTAGAGTAGATAAACTTGCTCAAATGTCCAATTCCAAAAAAATAGTTCACGCACATATAGAATTTGTAGATATTGCATGACTAGTCAAATGAGCCAGCAAAGGGGAGTGACTTGGCAACAAATTCCTTTCTCATATCCGTGAAGTAGATGCTATTGTACAAGTGCTCAGGCATTTCAAGGATTCTGATGTAGTTCATGTAGAATGAAATATAGATCCACTTAGAGATGTAGAAATTATCAATACAGAACTTATTATGGCTGATTTGGAACAAGTAGATAGACATCTCCCAGCTATTGCCAAAAGATGACAGGTATCTGCCAACAAAGATGATCACAAATTAGCAGAAATTTTGACCAAGATACAAAAAGTTTTACAACAATGACAGATAGCCTACAATATCAAATCTGATCTTAGCGATGAAGAACTCAAACTTATCAAGCCATACAATTTTCTAACTATGAAGCCTTTTATTTATGCTATCAATGTTTCACAAGAAGACTTGACATCGGCGCATCATATTGCGAATGAATTTATGACTCAATTACAATCTCCAGTTTCAGTAGTATCTGTCAGACTTGAGTCTGAAATGATGGATATGACCAATGACGAAAAACAAGATTTTATTACAGAATTGCTTTCTATAGATAAGCTTACGCATATACCGACATTAGATGATCTAATTGCTCTAGCATTCAACAAAGTTTGATTGATGTATTATTTCACTACATGAGAAAAAGAAACCAAAGCTTGGACTATACCATTAAATTCTACAGCTCCGCAAGCGGCTTGAGCTATACATTGAGATTTTGAAAGATGATTTATCAAGGCTGATGTAGTTAAATACTCGGACTTGCTATCTGCTGGATCTCGATCCAAGGCTAGAGATCTATGATTACTCAAAATGCAATGAAAAGATTATATAGTTCAAGACTGAGATGTAATGATATTCAAATTTAACGTATAGTCACGCAGACCACTAGTGTTTTAATAAAAAATCTCTTGACATTGAATACCTAATTATTATATCTGAGACAGAATTGTGTAACAAACTTTATCTAGTAAATAAAAATCTAATGAACTTTAACGTAAAGATGGACGACAAAAAAATAAAAGTAGATATCGAAGGCACAAACCTAAAAGATGTGCTAGTTTATTGTAAACCCAAAGAAAGACTAGTACTTATCAAAAAGTTTTGACTTACATGAAACAAAGAAATCCCATTACAAAGGATCTGAAAAGAATATAATCTTACCAGAGAGAGGATTAGACAAATAGAGACTCAAGCTCTTATGAGATTTAGGAGACTTATAGTTGGCAATGAGACTTATATGTCAGTTTTGCAAGAAGCAAAAAAGGTTCTAGATACTCATTGAGGTATATTATGAGAAGATATTTTGATAGCAAAATTGGTAAACAAAAATATGTTCAAATTCTCCAAACAAGAACTAAAACTGATTTTAGTTTCAGATTTTGATGTTACATATCTCAAAAGAAACAAATATCTAAACAAATCTTTCTATTTGGAGCCTTTGTACGAAGATATGCTTACCAAGCTGGTTTTGGTAATAGCTGATTATTTTGACAAGAGGAAAAAGAGCCAAGATATTTATGAATTTATTGGAACCTTAAAAGATAACTTCGCTAAGGATTACAAAGATATTCACTACCTAAAAAATGACTTGTTTTATATACATTTCTTTGATACAATTAGAGAAATTAGTGTATTTGACGGCAAAATCTGATTGCCAGTATTTGCTGATGTCAATCCCAAAACAATCAAACTCAAAATACTCTATACTATGAGAAGGATAAACAAACCTATACATTACCAGGAATTGCCTGCGAAAATCATTGAACGATTCCCAGCCAAGAGTGTAAAAGTAAATACAATCCATAATGAACTTGTAAAAAACAATGATATTTTCGTCAATTTATGATTGGGTATATACTGACTCAAGGAGCGATGATATGAATGATGAATGGTCAAAGATATATTGATTAGAATATTTGAAAGAAATAACAGACCAATGAATGTCAAAGAACTTTGCAAAGAAATGCTAAAAGAAAAAATGGTTAGTCCAAATACTGTTATGTTGAATCTACAAAAATACAAAGATTTGTTTAAAAGAGTAGAAAAATGAGTTTATGAACTTATCTCCAAGAAAACTAAATAATTTATATATCCAAAATATAAGACAAAGTCCCTTTAACTGGGGATTTTTTCTTTTTATATAAAATATTTTTAATCTTGATAATAATCTGCCAATTTTTAATATCAAATAGAATTATTATACTCAACCGCCAAAGAAACAAGTAAAACGCAGTTTCTTTGGATGATTGAGTTATACCGACGATGAGTCAAGACCGATAAAATACGATAAGTATTTTTTATGGTCGAAACCATCCCGATTATTCGGGACTTCTAGAAACTTTAAGTTAAAGCGTAGCAAATAAATTAAAGATTTCTAAAGCGGTTCGGTATAAATCATAGAATATAATGATTTTGTAATAATTTCAAAAGTTGCTCAGGTGGTGGACTTGTCTGCCGGTAGGCAGGATTGGTATATTCACCCCGCAATGGCGGGGCAGGTACGATTGAGGTTAAGTAATGGTTCGTTCCGCTAAGGCGGAATTTAGTCCCTCAAAAGAAATGATAAAGATGCTCAGGTGGTGGAATTGGTATACACGTACGATTGAGGTTCGTATGCCGTGAGGTGTGTGGGTTCGAGTCCCATCCTGAGCAAAAAACAAACGCCACTCTGACCTGTCAGACGAGTCTGAGTATAGCAAAGAGACAGTTATTACATATTTTATTTTAAATAAAATCAAAAAAAAATTTTACATCCTTAATTTATAAAAATGTCTTTATTAGATCAGATCATGTCAGATTACAAAAAAGCTATGTTTGACAAACAAGAGCCCAACAAAACGGTCCTAAATACTATCATAGCCAAGATCAAAAATAAAAAGATTGAACTCCAAAAAGACTTGGAAGATTTGGAAATAGTTCAAATTATCAAAAAGGAGATAAAAGAGATTGTAGAATCTATTGGATTTTTGCAAAAGGCTGATAGATTAGATGATTTAGCGTTAGAAACTCAAAAGAAAGTTCTCTTGGAAACATATTTGCCTGCTACTATGTCGCCAGATCAGACCAAAGATCTTATAATTTCTCTAATAAAAGAATTAAATATAACAGATTTATCCAAACAAAGATGATTGCTTATGAAAGAGCTTATGGATAAATATAAGTGACAAATAGATTGATCTTTGGTAAATGAAATAATCAACAAAATGTTAGCCTAAAGTTTTATTATGCCCAGCATATAGTTTCTTTTTAGAATATGATATCCTTATGTCCCAATACAAAACTTTATTTAGAATATTTTCATTTAGTTTTGTCATTACAATACTTTTTTTATTAAATAATACTTTGTGATTTGAAGAATGATTCAAAATATGTCCTTCACAATGAGCCAGCTGCTCTCCTAATCAGTGTAGAACAGATCCAGATATTTCTTATTCAACCAATTCCAATTGATGAACAGTTAGAGATTCTAATCCTTCGCGATATATAAATTGATATTCATTTGACAAATGATATCCTACAGATTCTTCTGATCAAGTTATAGCAAATCTTTTTATGTGACGTTATTGATTGAGTTCTAGTAGTCCTAGACAAGTCCAACAGAAGATAAACCAACTAGCATTAAATTACTCTAGTAAATGATGTACTTCTACATGTGAAGATTGAAGATTTGGTAATGATACAATATCTAAAATGGCAATTTGTCTATGTGTAGATGCAGATGAAAACCCAAATTCTGCTTGAGAGTGTCCAGATTGATTTCAGCCAGATTCCAAGAATTGCTGTATTTGTGCAGAGCCAAACAAATCTCCTATAAATAATTCTTGTAGCACATGATTTATCTTACAGGATAAATGTTGTGTCCCATTATGTGAATCACAATCAAAAATCACTCCCGATTCTACATGACAATGTCCAGATCCGGAAATATACAAATTAGAAGACTCATGTTGTGTGCTTACTACATGCAATCAACCAAGGGTTATTATTTGATCTGAGTGTAAATGCCCAGATGATGCTATTTATACCAATTGATCTTGTTGCAAATGAGAGCCACCAAATATGGTATGTACTTGTCCCGCATCAAAGATACGAGATGAATCATCCAATTCATGCGTTTGTCCTCCTTGAAAGATAGATAAATGAGATGGTAAATGTGTCTGTGATCCATCTAAATGATGCTGTGGTATACAGTTAAATACAGTAGTACCATTTATATGAGATTGTATAGAGATTTGAATTAGTTCAGATTCCAAAATCAATCCTATCAATGCATTCCCCAAATTGATGTGATCGCTTAGTAGGATAACGATTACAGCAGTATTGATTTTTTCGTTTCTTTTGCTTGTAATATGATGAGTAATGATAGTAAGTTGATGAATCAAAAAAGAAGCTTTTGATCAATGAAGGGATATTATATGGAAAGTTGTTGCAGCTTTGATTTTGTTATGAGCATCATGAATCATATTGCGTTTAATCAATCCTAATTTTTTTGGATAAAATATTCCAAAATCAGTCCTCAAAGTTTATTTTATATATTATAGTTATGCTTAATCATATTAGTTTACCCAGATTATTCATTACATTATTGCTTTTTTTTGTATCTTTTGGTCCTATTTTATCTTTATCTCAAGCTCAAGAGCCAGCTCCAGATCCTAATAAATGCGATTGAATCCAGCTAAATACAGTAGTGCCATTTATATGAGATTGTATATGAACCAAAAATACAGATCCCAATGAGGTAAATACTACCAATGCATTCCCCAAATTGATGTGATCACTTAGTAGGATACTTATCACTGCTATATTGATTTCTTCTTTTTTAATGGTTGTTGTATGATGAGTGATGATAATAAGCTGATGAATCAAAGAATGAAATTTTACACAATGAAAAACTCTTATATGGAAAGTAATTATAGGACTAGCATTGTTATGAGCATCATGAATTATATTGCGTCTAATCAACCCCAATTTCTTTGGATAGTTGTCAAAAATTATATTTTTGATTCCATTAATTAATTTTTAAATTTGATTTTTAATGTGATAAATATAAACATAACATAGTGGTTTATCCAAATATATTTAACTTTTAATATTTCAATATTTATTATGGTAAATTTTAAAATCGAAGCTGATGGCTATCTAATTGAAAATAAATTTTTATATTCATTTTCCCAACCAAACTGAAAATATATCAATTTGGATATAGTTATTTGAGATGATATGACATATGACAAAATAGATTACAATATAATCAATTTCCCTTGAGAATACGATATCAAGTGAAATAGGATTATCTGTCTAGTTTGAAAAGATAACAAATTAAATTATCTCGTATTTATGAAACAAAAAAAATTCTGAGTTATCCAATCTCCAGATATATTGGAATCTGATGAAATTCAAAATATGGAATATTGGCTATATACCAATGATTCTGTAGAAAAGAAAATAGATCAATTAGAGCTCGAATGAGAAAAAATTAAACTAGAAGAAAGTACTACAGTAAATGACTCAATACTTCCAGCAACCTCTTGAGAATAATATTATTTATAGCTTTTGTGATTTATTTGATTATCATAATACCATCTCAAGGTTCAGTATCAACTATTTCATAAAAAGTTTGCTTTTTTTGTAGATATCAATATAATCAAGTCAATCTATTGTGATACCTTATCACATCGTCCAATACAATAACTCCATCACTTACCAACATATTTTGTGCTTTCATCAAGTAGTTTGCATATTGATCTTTCTGTCAATCAATAAATGCAAAGTCTATCTTTTTGTTCAAAAGTTTTTGTAAATCTACTTTGTTTACATCAAAAGGATACAAAACAATATTTGTCAGTCAGCTTTGTTTGATATTATTTACTCCCTGAGTATACACGGCATAAGATACTTCATATGAATATACAATTCACGATCGTTCTTTTACAATATTTGCCATCACAATAGTACTATACGCTACTGCGCTTCATATCTCTAGACAAATTTTGGGTTTATGTTTGAGTAATAGCTTCTTTATATGCGCCTCAGTTTCTGGGCTTATTATAGGGATATTCCTTTCCTTGCATTTTATTCTCAATTCTTCTACAAAAGATTTAATATTTTGATTGTTTGATCATTGAGACATTGAAACATTTTAATATTTAAATATAAAAATTTAATGAATACAGTAGAGTGAAACACAAACGTTTCTATCGATTTTAAATCCCAAAACAACGCCAAAAATAGGGGTAGATCAAACTACAACAACAATTCTAGGCAACCCAAACTTACATCAGAAGCTTTTTTGCGTCACAAAAAAGTAACTACACAATTACCTGCACAAGATCCTCATAAACTTGTAAAAAAAGATGAGATTCCTGTCAGAGTAATTAGTTTATTATGATTAGAACAAGTATGACAGTGCTTGATTGTAGAATATAAAAATGACATTATAATTGTAGACGCTGGTATGGAATTTGCAGCCAATGAAGAATTATGAGCAGATTATATTATACCAGATATATCATATCTCAAAAAAAATCAATCAAAAATTAGATGAATCGTGATTACGCATGGTCATTTGGATCATGTAGGAGCGCTTAGAGATATTCTACCAGAATTATGATATCCTACTATTTATACGACACCATTGAGTATATGAATAATCAAAAAAACTTTTGATGATCCCAAAAAAGCTAATCTAGTAAAATACAAAATAGTAGATCCAGATTATGATTTTATCAAATTGGGCGCTTTTGGTATAGAATTTGCAAGAGTAAATCACAATATACCAGAGACTATGGCTATTTCTATACAGACACCCAAATGAATTATTTTCAATTCAGCCGATTTCAAAGTAGATCATACTCCATCAATAGATAGACCTACAGATTTGGCTAAGATTGCCAGAATAGGTACAGAATGAGTCAAATTATATATCTGAGATTCACTATGATCACAGACGCCATGATGGGCCAAATCAGAAAAATTGATATGAGAAACTTTGGAGCAACAGATTAGATGAGTACAATGAAGGATAGTTATAGCTACATTTGCATCTAATATTGGTAGAATTATACAGATCGTAAATAGTGCTATCAAATACAATAAAGTAGTATTTTTGGCTTGAAGATCTTTGGTAAATAATGTAGATATATGTCAGGAACTAGGATATATAAATGTACCCAAATGAATGATCCGCAAGATAGATGATGATATCAATAATATGCCAGATGAAAGGATATTGATACTCTGTACTGGTGCTCAATGAGAAGAATTTGCTGCACTTACTAGAATGTCTAGATGAGAACACCCACAAGTACAATTAAAAAAATGAGATACAATCCTGATGTCATCTTCTACTATTCCTTGAAATGAGTTGGCTATCAACAAAATGATGAATGATTTGTTATCTCAATGAGTAGAAATAGTTACAAACAATGAAATGGATGTACATACTAGTTGACATGGGTATGCTGAAGATCACAAATTATTTCTTAGTCTGATCAAACCACAGTATTTTCTTCCATTTTTTGATGATATGACGCATAGATATGCTCACAAAAAACTAGCTATTGACCTATGAATGCCAGAAGAAAATGTATTTACTCCTCTCAAAAATTGAGTTGTAATAGAGATGTATGATGATGTTGTGTTGATTTCAGACAAGCCTATCAAATTGGATACTGTGATGATAGATGGTAAATGACAATGACATATGTCCTGAGAATATGTTATCAAGGCTCGTCATATCATGGCCAAAAATTGAATTGTTGGGCTGATATTCAAAGTAGATACAAAATCTCAAGAGCTAGTAGGTAATATCCAAATCGAGTCTAGATGATTTGTGTATTCATCAGAAGTAAAAACCATACACACTCAGATAGTCGATTTTGTAAGAGCAAAATACAAAGATAATCGCAAAAAAAATATGGATATCAAAGATAATCTCAAAAGAATCAAAGAAGACCTATGAGAGTACATAACCAAAATTATTGGTAGAGTACCTATGATTATGCCAATGTTTGTTTATATAAACAAAGATCCTCAAAATAATCTTTGAGACTTGCCTATAGAAGAAGCTATAGTAGGTATGACTTTGGATGAACAATGATACGACGATTAAAATGCATAGTTATTCCAGCTTAAATTTCGCATTAGTGAATACAGCCGGAATTTGAACGAAGTGAATCCCGCTTCAGCGGAATAAAATTATAATACTCAAACCTGACTAATAATCAGGTTTTTTTGTATTGACTTTAGATATAAAATATTTATAACATAAAAAACAAAAATGTCAAACCAATAAAATAATTTAATATGGAAATCCAAAGTTTAAGTATCGTTGTCCCTGGTGGATGTATCAACAATTGTCCTTGTTGTGTATCTAAGCTTCATACTGATACAGATACCTACGAAAATCAATTAGAAGAAAATTATCAGTTTGAAGCTCTTTATAGTAGTGATTTCAAGGATGCTTTGGAATTTGCCAGAGACAATGGTTGTAACGCTATGATGTATACCGGTGACGGTGAACCATTGATGAATAAGGGGTTTATGCGCAAGGTTGTTGAAATTAACAATCAATTAACCAAACCATTTCGTTGGAATGAGATCCAAACAACTGGAGTATTTCTTCTTGAAAAAGCAAAAAATGGTGGAGAAAAAAATCTCCGATGGTTAAGAGATTATGTAAGGATTAAGATGATTTCACTAAGTGTGTTTAATCCTTTCGATTCTGATGAAAATGCAAAGTGTACTCGCCCCAAAAGCCCCAAAGCTTATGTAGATATTGATGCTACCTGTGCTGCTATCAAAAAGTATAATTTTGGTCTCAGACTTTCCATCAACCTTTACAATTACTATGATGGTTTGGATCCAGCAAAAATCTTTGAAAAAGCCAAGCAACTTGGAGCTAATCAGATTACTTTCAGAGTTCTTTACAATGTTGATAATCCACAAACACCAGCTGAAAAAGAAATCAACGATTGGATTATTGCAAACAAATGTTCTGAAGATACCATTCAATCTATCAATGAGTACATCAAGTATCACGGAAGGCCATTAGAGAGATTACCGTTTGGTGCAATTCGTTATTCTGTCCATGGTATGTCATGCGTTGTTGACGATGATTGCATGGATTCAAAAACCGAAGAGATCAAAAATCAGGTTAAATATTTAATTTTGAGACCTGATTGTAAACTCTACACCAGATGGGATGATGAAGGTTCTATGTTGTTCTAAGCTTATCCAAGAAACTTTTCTTACAAAACTACTCGGCTTTTTTCGGGTAGTTTTTTTAAAAACTAAAAGATATTTGTAATCAATAATTACCAATATACCAATAACCAATAACCAAAACTTCATCAAATTTTTAATCAGTTTTTAATGCTTTTTCTATCATCTCTCTATGATCACTGAAAGCTCGATTAACGTTCTCCAAATCTTTTGGATCTACTTTTATTATTGCTTTTGCATCATCTGCAGCTTTGAGCTCTCATCAAATAATTTTTCATTTAAATGCACGACTTACATTATGTGCACGAGGATCTCTATTGGGTTCATCTCGTATTCATAGTTCTTTTTCAACTTCCACTACAAGCCCTGTTTCCTCTTTTACTTCTCTAATTGCTGCATCTTTTCATCTCTCTCCATAATCGTTGAATCATCATGGCAAAGCAATTCCTTCAGGGAAATTTTTTCTATCTATCAAAATCAATTTTCAATCCTTATCTATCAAAACCATATCAACTACTAGACTTGGTGTTTTTCTCTCCGCATTAAATATTTCTCTAAGTCTTTGAAAAGCTCTAATTTCTCAAAGATATTCTATTACTGATTTTGGCAAAACTTTTTGTAGTTCTTTTATATTTCTAGTTGCCAAATTTCATCTAATTGTAGATCCTTTTACAAACATTCTTATTTCCAAGGGGATTATTTCTTTGTCTGTATCTTTAAATACTTCTTGTACTCGAGCATTACCACTTATAATATATTTAAATTCTGGTGCATTTTTGAAAATATAATTTTTCCATTTCTCATTATCTCACATATCTGGGACCGGCAATACTTCTATCTGGATATCTTGCAAAAGTTCTTTTGCGCTTAGTTCTACCATTTTTTTTCTTTCATCATAAGTGAAAGGATTTTCACTAGTAAATTCCTTATTGGCTGATCCTACTCAGATAATTATTTTTGTTATGCCTTGTGCAATAGCTTGTCTGATGCCATCGACTTGCCCAGCATGCAATCATGGTTGTACGCGTGTAATAAATAATCCTACTTTTTCTTCTTTCATTTTTTCATGGGTTAGTAATTAAATCTTATTTTATCCTGTCATTGCGAGTACGAAGGACGTGGCAATCTACTATCTTATACAGAATAAGATTGCTTCGTTGTCGTTTTACTCCTTCTCGCAATGACTAGTCTTATTAGTCATTATGATATCTAAATGCGTCCAAAATCATTTTTTTATGATCTGGAAATGCAAAATCAATCTCATCTATAGTATCCAAATCTACTTTCAAAACTTTTTTATTTCAGCTATTTAGGTCTACTTCTTTTCACACTAGTTTTCATAAATAAACCGCACTTATATTATGATCACGGGGATCTCTAGCTAGATTATCATAGATTCAGACTAATCTAATTATTTTTATATCGGCTCCAGTTTCTTCTTTAGCTTTTCTAATACATGCTTGTTCTGTGCTTTCACCATAGTTTACAAATCCTCATGGCAATGCTATTCATTTTGGTTCATTGGTTCTTTGGATCAAAATCAGCTTTCAATTTTGATCAACAAATATTACATCTGTCACTATGTTTGGGGTAACTCTTTCATCTTTGAATATGTCTCTGAGTCTTTCAAATGCTTTTATATTCTTCAAATATTCTACAACATTTTGGGATAGTACTTGATAGAGATATTGATAGTCTCACATAGATATTTTATTTCTTATCACAGAAGCTCTAGTATTTGTAGTTACACTTGTCTGGAAAAACTTTTTATTTGCATTTTTGAATCCTTCCCAAACCATAGGATTGGAACTGATGATATAATCAAAATCTGGTAAATTTTTGAGTATATAATTTTTCCATTGTTCACTATCATTTGAATGGGGGATAGGATATATTTCAATATCTTTTGCAGGCAAATATTCTTTGATAGATAGTTCTATCATTTTTTTTCTTTCATCGTAGGTGAAAGGATTGTCTTTGGTCCATTCCTTGTCAGCAGAGCCTACTCAGATAATTATTTTTTCTATTCCTGCATCATATGCTTCATTTATACTATCTATGTGTCCATCATGAAAACCGGGCTGACAACGAGTAATAAATATTCATGTTTTGCTCATTATGATAATAATTTTGAAATAAAATCATTTGTTTGTTGTTTCAATTCTTCGATATTTTGGACTTTATCCAAAAGAGTTTTATCATATATCTCTCCATTCAATGCTCATATCATATTTCATATTATACTTGCATAAGTATCAGTATCTCAACCAAAATTTACAGCATCTCGCAATCATTTTATCGAATTGTCTCTAAAAAATAAACAATAAACTATTCACAAAGTAGTAGTTACAAAGCCAGAATTTTTTATATGTAATTTCCATCCAAATTTTTCCAAAATCTGACTATCTTCGATATCCAAATTTCATTCATGGTCTATTAAACAGTATATTTCATACAATACTTCAGATATTTTTTTACCTTCTCGATTCTCAAACTTACTTTCCTGAATTTCGGCAATCTTTATCAAATCACTTAGTAAAGTTTTTTTATCAATATTTTGGCTATCAGACTTGCCTGACTGCAGTCAGGACTTTAATAACTTTTTTAATAAATGATGATGCACCAAAGTAGATACCAATGCTGCAGGATGTCAGTGAGAAACTTTTGTTATATCTAGCATTGTTTTATCTTCCACCTCTCAATCTACATTATTTACAGCAAAATAAGCTGCTAACGGAAATTGCTTCATCATCATACCGTTTCATCCACCATTTGGATTTATTATTTGATCAATTGGCATTCATTGTTCAATCTTTTCAAAAGCTTTTTTGGTGCTAGTTCCAAATCAATATGGATGATTATTATATCAATCTATTTGCTTTTCCCATATATCTTGCATATCTATTCAAGCAATCTCAGTCAAAGATTTCAATATTGCAAATGTTAGTACGGTATCATCAGAAAAATAACCGATTCCTTCCTTATCAAATCCATATTTACTAAAAAATGGATTTTCGTTGGTTTTCAGAAATTGATTTATTGTTCAGTATTTTTTTTTCAAAAATTCTTGTTCTCTCATTTCTGTTGGTACCCCCAAAGCATCTCACAATACTCAAGTCAACAATGATCATCTAATTTTTGATTCCATTATTTTTTTGTCTATATTTTCTATTCTTTCCATTATTTTGCTTTAATAACTAAAATTATTTCAATCGTCATTCTGAGCAGAGCGAAGAATCTAGGAGTTTAATAATTTAAACCTGGATGTTTCACTTCGTTCAACATGACAAAGTATTAAAAGTCTTCTCTCAACAACTTTTCTTCAGCCAATAACATTCTCTTGGTATCAAAAGATGTTCATTTGCCAAATGCTATACTAGCATAATGCTCTGTTGGACTTATAGTCAATTCTTGTACATCATCAACCTTACCTCCATAGCCATCTACTCATACCATTACAGGAGTTCTTCATTTTATTTTTATGTTTACTTCTTCTGGTCTAATTATTTTATATCCAAATGGTAGAGCTGCCAATCCACTTATTCACCATACTTTGCTTTCAGCTGGTATCATAGGTCATCCATTATTCAATCGATAAGCGCTACTTCACATAGCTGTAGAAATAATCAATCCTGATCCATGAAATCTTTTGTTAATCTGTTCAGAATCTATATCAAATTTGAAATAGTCCAACATATTTCATCCCACTACTACATCATTCAGTGCATGTTTTATTTCTATACTAGCATCAGTTTTTACTATCCCTACCTTCATCAGATGTGATTTTACTATTTCTAGTTCATCAGTGTTTTGTGGTATATCTTTGGTATCTATATTGTTCAAAAGAAATCACAAGGTCCCACAATTTATTCCAAAAAATAATTTATTTTCTTGTGGTGATTTATCAAAATCATAATATTTTTTTACAATATCTAGCATAAATCCATCTCATCATCACACCAATATTGCATTGGCCTCATCTATATTATCAGTAATTTTGAGATTATTCAACAATCAGTCTTTTATTTGTTTTTCTATTTCTTGGGCTCTTTCCCTAAACGTATCCAGTACTGGATAGTAGATGATCTCTTTGTTTTCCATGATGATATGCTTAAAAACTAAAGTCTTTTTTACTATGTCATCTCGACCGAAACACGGAGTACTCAGTGGGAAGTGGAGAGATCTCTTTTTATATTTTTTAAGCGATTTCTCGGTTCTCCGACTAGGCGGATCACTCGAAATGACAAGTTGAAACATTCTTATTCCACTATCGGATACAACCTACCAATCCCCACACTCCTTTCTTTCAACTTAATTACAGGAGGAGCCTGTCTGATTTTAAATTCATTTATTTTGATTCTTTTTCTCATCGCTTTGACCTCTTCAATATCTAAGTCATATTTTTCAGCAACTTTTTGGATATTAGCTCCAAATTGCAACTCTTCTATAGCATCAGAAACTTTGTCATAATCAAATGGATCAACCTGATTATCTTTTAGCTCTGCACTAGCTTTTCTATTGATTATTCATTCTGGTATGACTTCTTTATTATATTTTTTGTTTATATATCTAGATAGTTCATATACTTCTTTTTTATTTAGATCTCCAATCAATCATAGTCATCATATCAAATCTCCATACAGTGTTCCATATCACATTGCTAGTTCTGTCTTGTTGGAATTGTTTATTACCATTCATCTGGTATCATTGGCTATTCACATCAATATATTTCATCTTATCCTTGCTTGAATATTTTCGTGAGTGATTCATTCAGCCTTTTTTCATAGTTTTTCTTGATGAAAATTTTCATAACTTTTCAATAAATCCTGAATCTCTCATGCTTTCAAATCTACATCCAAGCCATCACAAAGCTTTTGGGATAATTCTCGAGACTCGTTGCTATTGTATTGTGTAGGCATATATATTGCATGTATCCTTTCTGGAGGCAATACTTGCGCAGCTATAAACAAATCTACTGCAGAATCTATACCGCCGCTTACTCATATGACTACATCTTTGATTCCTGTTTTATCCAAATAATCTTTCAAGCCCATTTTGATGGCTTTCAATATATTTCAATATTTTTCATTCTCTTCAAACATGAGTTCACATGTATAATCTTGTGTTCAGTTATTTGTGTCTACTATTTTCAATTCTTCTTGGAATCTAGGAGAGAAATTGATCAATCTATTGTCTTTATCTACTATCATGCTTCATCCATCAAATACTAGTTCGTCTTGTCATCATACTTGATTGACATAAACCATAGTCGCTCATATATCTTTAGCATGTTTTTGCAAAAGTTTTTTTCTATGTTTGAGTTTTCATGTAGCAAATGGTGAACTAGAAATATTAAATATTGCATCTACTCATTTATCTTTATATTTTTGTATAGGTTTATTTTCATAGTTATCATCCCATATATCTTCACATATGGTCAATGCTCATACAAGATCTTTCCCAAATTTAAATATCAATCCATCTTTACCAGGAGCAAAATATCTTTGCTCAAAAAATACATCATAATTGGGTAATAATTGTTTGTGATATATCTGTATATCTTCTCATATCACAGCAGCAGCATTGTGTTTTTTCATCTCTCCAGATGGTAATTTTTCTGCTTCATTATAATCTATAAACCCCAAAATTACTTTTAGATCCTGACGAGTTTCCAGTACCGTCTCTCTGATTTTGTACAGTAGTGTTTTTTGCTTTTTTACCAGATCTTCATCGTCTAGTAGATCGTTCAATGGATATCAAGATATCGTCATCTCAGGAAAAACTACTACATCTGCATCAGGTCAAAGTTTATTTATAGCATCATTGATTTTGTGTATATTATGATCCAAATCTCAGAGTTTAGTATTGATTTGTGCTATTCATATTTTCATAGTAGATAGATTAGAATGTAAATAACTGTATATAGTACAATAAGAGGTGAAGAAAAAAAATAAATCTGTGTTTTGTCTTTATATTTTCATCTTCGCAATCATATATAATGATTTTTTATACAAAATCAAGAGAAAATGTAAAAGAGACAATAAGCTTGGTTTTGTAGCTATTAAGCTATTTTTGTAATATAAAAAAAATACTCTGGGAAAGCCCAGAGTATTTTGTGAGTGTGTCTTTGTAGCGACTATATCGGCTACTTTAATTTCCTTGAGGATTATGTGCATTGAATTCATTTTTTACTGCCCATATAGCATAGAAAACATTAAACAGTATCTGTAATATAAATGCTACTATAAGTCCCCAAAGTGGTGGTTCAACAGTGAGATAAGAAAAGTCCTTGAATTGTTTGCGAATCCACTTCTTCTGAAACTCAGGATAAAGAAATGCTGACAGTCCTACAAGATCGAGATTTTTTTGATCGACTACAAAGTCTCTCGTATTAATCTTCAATTCTTGTACTTCTGTCCATGAAAATGGATAACACCATTGAACTTCATTCAAATTATTTAATCCAATAGTGATCACAAATTCATTCTTATTTCCATTTTTCCAGTAAGCCTCTTGTAATTTTGCAGTACTCAAAGATTTGTTTCTGAAAATCAAAATCCAAACTCTGAGCTGTTTCTGTGGTCCAAGAGATCCATTGATAAATTTTAATTTTTGCTCAGCTTGTACCAATCCTGGTAGATTATCTCCACCCAAAATAGTAGCTACATCATAATTTTTATCAATTTTAGGATAGTCGTATAACTCATATTCTTTTACTTCTTCTTCACTTACGTTTTGGTAATTGAATACAGAACGAGAACACTGTACTTTATTTTCATAAATATGCGTTCTTGCTACTAGTTGACTTGTTTCAGCTGTTTTAGGCCATTCAGCATAATACATATCTCCATCATCTACTATGTAATCTCCGAAACCACATTCTTTTTCACGATTCATTTCGTAAAATTTTGGAATGGCTTTGAATTTTGATACAAGGTGTTGATAATAAGATTGACTAATACTAAGGTGCCAACCAGAAACTGTTATAATCTCCCAATGAGCCGGGTAGTAATCCATGTGAGAACAATCATAATATTCTGTACAATATTCTGTATTTCCATCTTTGTCAGTTCCACATGCTACTTGTCTTGAACATGTTTCATTGTCCCACATTGAATATGCCTCATAGTATTCGATCCTTTGTATAAGGTCTCCCCAATATTCAGTGTCGCGAGTTTGTGATTTTTCACCTATAACTTTCATTATGATGATCAACACAACAGCAATTCCGAAATGTACAAGATATTCCCACCACGCCATATGCTTATTGAATTTAATCAATAAAATAAGGATGGTGATTAGTGGAATAAGAATAAGAAACCAAATAATCATAGTTTGTTAATTTTTGTTTCTGTCAAACAAATCAATGTCATTTTCTTCACCAGTCTGGAATACTTCTTTAGTTCTTCCAGAAGTAATTAGAGTGATTTCAATTTTCTCCTTGTTGCTGATAAACCAGCTACCAGGGAATTTTTCAATCAAAGCTTCACGTTCTCGGACTATATCTCTTAGTTTTTTCGCCTGATTATACAGGTCTTCTCTTTGAGATTCCACAGCAACAGATACTTTGTTGTAAGTCTGTGTAATTGCTTGCATGTCCCATGTTGGATTGGATTCTTGAATCCATTTCATCAAAGTCCCATCTCCTTGAGAATAGCGACCTTCGATTAATTCTGGATAAATTTCCTTGAAGGCTTCTTTGTTTACCTCTACATTTCTTTCAGCTACCTGGACAAGTTGAGCAATGATTTTGTACTGCTTGTCAAAGTTTTGCTGATAAATGTCTTTTTCGGCTTCAATCTGTTTTCTGATGTCGATTTCCCTGTTATTATAACTGATTTTCATCGAGATGAAAATAACTACAAATAGGGCAACGATTGCACCACCGACAATCATACTGATAGTCTTAGCATTCCAAAAATTTTTGTTTTCAGTTTTCATATAATTTATTATTTTTTTGTTTTTTGCTACTCTTTGTTATTCGGGATTTTCGCATACTCCCATAGATAATGTTAAATATCACATCGATATATCTTATAATTATTTACTAATAAATGTCAATAAGTATTTAACTTTATTTATTGAAAAATAAAATTCGTTATTAGTAAGTGAAAATTTAAACTAATTGCTCATTTAAAAAAAATTTTATATAAAAAAACACTCTGAGAAAGCCCAGAGTATTTATATTCTAAAATATGAATTATTTTTTGAAATAGCTCAATGCTATTCCTATAATTTCTTCATACTCTTTTTGTGCAACTTTTATGTTGTTGTAGTACTCATCTACGAACACATCCAAATAGTAATCACAAAACTTTTTTTTGATACCCCCTTTCTCATAAAGGATTGTCAAACAATCTTTTGAAAATAAAGACATCACTTCACGTGCCGGTTCGCTTTGATAAGTTATCAAGAAACTATATCCTTTATAGGAGAATTTTATTGTTTTCTCCCTCAAAAAGTCATACTTTTCGTAAATAGTATCTTTTACTACTTCAACACTCTTGTTTGGATAGAAAACAAAATACCCAAGTTCTCTTGCGTTTTGAGCCTCTTGTTTTTTGCTCTCATCATATCTAATATCCATGATGTTGATTTCACCAATAAGCCAAAAAAAGTTTTGAGCTGAAGCTGTGACACTGCACAGAATCAAAATAGCAATAAATAATTTTTTCATAGTTTTTCTGTTTTTTGTTTTATATCTTATAAATATTTACTATGAAATGTCAACTCTAAAAAATGCTCCAAATTATTTCAGAGCATTCTTTGTACTACATCACTCCAGCAAAGAAACTTTTCATATAAGCATTGATAGTCCTTTGCTTGATCTCTATATTTTCTTTGATTTCTCTGCGAGATAATTTTATTTTCCCAGATTTTATTGCTCATTCTTCTTGATCAAAAGTTTTATTATCCAAGTCCAATCCACTGTGATCTATATCACAATAAATTATTGTTTTATTGGTCATATTATAAATATTACTAAGCTAAAACACCATGTTCTATTCTTACAAGTTCTTGATATATACTTTCTTTTCATTCTCTTGTATCTATAATGTCGCTAGGCACTATTGATCACATGCCAACATTATATTGGCTCAATCGCAATTCAAATTTTTCTTTGCTTCCAAACAAATCCATTCATGTCTGATATAATTTTTTCATTGAAATATAATCATCCAAATTGCTCAATAGCATATCCCTTACCTCTGCATGAATTTTTTTTGTTTTTTCACTTTCTTTCGTTTCCAATTTATGCATTTCAAATGTTTTCAAAAGCTGATCCCTTGCATCATTTACTGCTTGTATATCATTGTTATCATAGTTCAATACTCAGTTTTTATATACGGTCTTCAACAATCTTTCTCACATTACTTCTTCATCTTCTTGTACTATATATCTTACATTATCTCTGATTTCTATATTTGTATCTCCTGGGATAGGTTCTTTATCGATATCATTACTCAATTTGCCAGTAGCTCAATCTTCAGTATTAGTAAGTTTATACGCTGCGGATAGAGCATCTCTAGTCTTGTTTCTAGCTACCAATAGTCATCCTAGTCAGTATTGTATCCAATCTTTTGGATCAAATCATGCTGCTGTCACTGCATCTTCTACACGTTTTACGTCATCTACTGTAGATATATCTGCTACCACTATTTTATCTATTTTAGGATCTAGCATTCAGTTTTTTTGTAATTTTTTCAATGCGTATACTGCCTGATCAACTAGATCTCAGCTATCCAATCTCATTCATATAACTTTTCATGATGCTCTATATTTCTTTTTCAACTCTATTATCTTGTCTATTCATTTATATGAATCTACTAGGTCAACGAGCAATGCTATTTTGTCACACTTCTCTATCGCATTTATAAATGCATCATTCTCTGTAGGATAACATGCAAAATATCTATGAGCAGTAGTTCATCCACTCAGTACCTGCGGATATACCAATGCAGCTGTATCGTTGGATGTATTTTTGAGCCCACCACCTATTATATTTGCTTCTACTGCATCTAGATGAAAGTCCTCATTGGGAGCAGCTCTTTTGCCAAATTCTGCTACTCTTCATTGTCATATAATCTCTTCTAGATAGTGAGCATCAGTAGCTACTATACTTTTGAAAAATGATCTCAAAAAAATCGGCTCATAAATTGCTGCCAATTCTGCTGGTCCACTTACTAGCATTACTGGCTCTTTTGGTTTCAAAACAGTCCCATCTTCCACAGCTTTGATATCTAGAGGGATAAAGCCACCATTATCTACTACATCTTGTCGCATATCTGCATCAAAATATCCATTTCCTCATCTTGCTTTTTGATCTGCATAGAATGCTTTTGCAAAATCTAGTTCTCATTGAGTGATTTTGATTCACAAAATATCTTTTAATGTACTTCTGATACCATCTACTACGATGTACTGTTTGTTGGGAGATCTTCTAAATAATAGTGAGAATGTCTCTCTTTTGTAAGACTTTTCTCCCTTCAAATGATTCATAGTTCTATTGTATGCATCAGTTTGTATGATTTTATTTTTTTTAGCAATATCTCTCCTTACTTGCAAGTCACTAATCTGTTGATATTCTTGATAACTAATCTCAGGAAATTCCTGTAATCTAGCTTTGTATGATTGGGTATCGAAAGTATTCATTTTATATCTATTATAAATTAAAAGATTAAGGTATTTCAAATTATTATTTTTTAATCCGTAATTAGTTAATTGTTTATGCAAATTTTTTTTCCAATATTTCAAACAATTCCATAGAAGATATAAATCTAACTTCCTTATCTTCCAAAATCTTGATCATAGCATCAGTAGTGTCTTGAGTTACTCATCTAATTGCTTCATTGACTAGATATACCTGATATCATTTTTCTTGTCCATCAAGCGCTGTCTGTCATACACAGTAGTCAGTAGCTACTCATCATATCAGCAATATTTTCTTTCATCTTTTTTTGAGTTCTTCATCTAATATTGTTTCATCAAATCCGCTATATGCTTCTTTTGCCGGATTGGTCCCTTTTACTATTTTCAAATCAAAATCTGATTCTTTCAATGGTTCACTTAGTTCTATTCATTTTGTTGATTCTATACTATGATCTGGCCACAACATCTGTGATCATTTGCCATTCAAACTTAATTCCTTCAAAAAACTTTTTAATTCATTTACAGTAAACTCAGCTCTTTCACTCAGTCCATTTTCTTCATCTGTCCAATCAGCTACCTGGGAATAATTGATCATTTCAAATGGCTTTTTGTTTTTGTAATTAGCTGCTAGTGAAATGTGTCAGATAGGATGTTCTTCCAATACATTGATCATTGTAATCCCATAGTACTTGCAAGCTTCCATAATCTTTTTTGTAGCATAAGCTGCTTGTTCTCACTCATTTACATATAGTTCATTCAAGTCTTTATTCTCAAATGTTTGTATATTGTCTACGCTAATCATAGCGATTTCTTGTAGGTCATTGCAGTTTTCTAAATCAATTTGTTTTGCCAAAGTTTCCTTTGTTTGTGTGTTGTTGATAGTCATTGTTTCCATAGTGTAGGGGTTAAATAATAAATGGTTTAGATTGATAGATTGTATAAAATACAATAAGTAATCTGTAAAAAAATAAATGTAAATCTGTCTTTACCCCACCCCGCCTTTGGCCCCCCTCCCCATGAAATGGAGAGGGGCTGGGGGTGAGGTATTTCTCATCTTCATTTTGCTTATAATGATTTTATTTCCAAAATCAAGAGAAAATGTAAAATAAACAATAACTAAATTTATCAAGCTTATCTTATTTTTATTTTTACTTTTATTTTTACTTTTACTTTTACTTTTATAACGCTTCGCTAAGATTTACTTTTGACTTGACTCAAAAGTAAACAAACCTGACTGCCGTCAGGCAGGAACTCAAGTCGCACTAGGCACTATCATTTAATTATTTTATTGTTGTATAATTATATAGCTCGGTAATTTTTTATTTATATTGCCTTGGTAGTGCGACATTTTTAGTTTTAAAAGATGTTACATCAATAACTATATTTCTTTAAAACTCATAGCAATTCATAAGTGCATAGTTACAGCTAGAAAAAGTACATAAATATTTAGGCCAAAGAAAAATCAAAATGGCGGATGATTTTTCTAGACATTTTTGAATACTTTTTAGGGCGATGCTAAAAAGTATTTTGTCGCCCCGATAGATCGGGATAAATCTGGGGACAAGACCCCAGTTATAAATATAAAAATATATACAGTGAGATAAATATGGAGAAAAAATAGCCCCATAAATAAGATTTATTATCCCGCTAAAGCGGGACCTGTCTGCCGACAGGCAGGCTCACTTCGTTCGGATTCCGGCTGCAACTTCGTAACTACGCCGGAATGACTAGTTATAAAGATTGCCACGTCCTTCGTCCCTGACTACCAGATAGGCAGGCTCGCGATGACATTCAATAATAACAAAAACCCGCACTGAAAAACAGTACGGGTTCCTTACTAATCTTGGCTAAGCGAAAAGAATACCTATTCGCTATCAACCGCCAAACCCACCAAGACTGGTCTGGCTAAAATGAGCAGCACTCTGAGATGCACGTACAGCACTCTGGCTAAAAACCTGAAATGCTTTGCGGATTTCACTTGGGTTTGCATTTGCGGTCAGTACCCAACGATCTGGGATTCCCATTTCGCTAAATACTCTTTTGAAATTGCATGATCCATTGTCAAATCCCATGGCAGCAACGATATGATCTTCATTCCTGAGCATATCTGTGACGATTTTACTTACGTCAGCAGCTGTACTCGTACGTGAATGCATATCTTCACCGTCAGTCAAAATCAGAGTGATTGTCCGGACCTGGATACCATTGTTTTTGAAATCTTGTGCCTTGGCGATGACAGTGGCAAGTAGCTTGGCTGTCTCGTCAAATAGAGGAGTACCTCCATTGGCATGATAATTTCTGGAATCCATTTTGGGGACAAGAGATAGCGGTGTATAGGGATACAACACCGTCCCATTGAGATACCGGTTGATGACTTCGATATTGTCCTGCTGTTTACTTTGCAGCAAAGCTTGGATCAACATATTGTGTCCATCCCTGATGGGCTGTTCGTTGCCAGCACCTTGGATAGAACCTGAGTCATCGACCAGTATGTTGAGCAGAATAACTTCGCTCGATCGTACCGAATCTATCGGTACACCAAGCCCCTGTTGGATAATCGCTCCTATATCGGGAATCTTGGTAAGTGCGTTCAAAGAACCACTACTCAGATCTCCGTCTTCATGAGCATTCTGCAAGAGGGTTAAATTTAATTTACTTTGTGACATTGTGTGTCCTCCTAAATTTTTATTGATTAAACAAATTTGTTTGCATCTACATCCGGCCACTGGTCGATTGGATCTGTGCTTTTTACAACATGCATACCGGCATTGCGAAATTTCTCAAAAGCCTGATTGGCTTGGTCAGTAAAGT
>DJVF01000039.1 GCA_002441085.1 Patescibacteria group bacterium UBA6263 | reverse complement strand
TTTTTATAAGTGGTTTTTTTATACTCTAATCATTGAAATATTTTAACATTGTTACGTTTTTACGCTGCTACGCTTCTTACATACTCTTAATAATCTTCTTTACCACACCTATAATTTTAGTCTCATCATATTTATCTATCTCTAGCTTATCAAAAAATCTATTTACCGATTCCAAGAAAAAACTTCCGTCTTTTTTAATTATTTTTTTTAGCTTTGGCAATTGATTGTGCAATACAAAAACATAATCATTCAAATCATAAGAGGCTTGTTGTCTAACCAAAACTAAGTCTCCATCTTGAATCTTTGGTTCCATACTATTTCATTTGGCTCTCACAAAAAAACATCCATCTACACTTCATGTTCACAAAAATGCCAATGTCACAGGGATTTGTTCTTGTGAATATTCATCTATGATAGATTTTCATTTATTACCACACTGAGCGAAACCATATATAGGCAACTGCAATATATCAGTAAACTTGTTTTCTATACTTTCTTTGATCAATCTATATCAACTTCCATCTTTTACAAAATATCATTTCAACACAAGCTGATTTAGTTTATTCAAAACTGTCTGCGGATGAGAGACTCATATCTCCTGAGCGATTTCTCTAAGTGTAATACCCTCTTGATGAGTATTTCTTTTAAAGAAATTAATCAACTCTTTTTGGATATCATCCAACTGATTTTTTTTAAACATAATATTATTTGTAGTAAATAAAGTAGATCGATAGTTATCTTTAGTTGGTTATATTCAAATCATCTGAAGCTGGTTTCACTTCATCTTTTTTATTTTGACTTTTGATGAATCATACAATTCATGCCATAGTCTTGTTTATAGATTCCATCAATTTGGAATATTCATCAGCTACGAAATATCACAAATCATTTCCTACCAAAATCATGCTCTTTACCTGTCACATTGATCATTTTGCTACGATCAAATCTCTTACGAGTCATTTGCCATATCATTTTTGATATCCATCAGCTATGCTATTTGACACAGCTAACGTAGCTTTGAGCAATTGGTTTTTATAAAAATAGTCTTTAAATTCTGCGCCTGCAAATTTGTTGCATAAATTTACAAACAAATCTTTGCTTTCCTTCCGGATAAATAATTTTTCAAAAGTTTCTACGTTCATTTCTACAATATTAAAGTATAAAATCTTGTTCGGCTATCGACCTACTTTTCTACGTACACTAACATATATAAGGAAATTTTTGACAAAATCAAGTCAATTTTTGACAAAATCAATCTATTTTTTGACAGATTATGATTTGCAGGTTTTAAACTACTAAATTTTCTCTTGATTTTTTTATAAATCTTATTATTATACTCACGTCATCAAAAAATCTGATCTCAAATTCTATTCTCAATCCAAAACAATATCTAAATTGTGTTCCTTGATAAAGGAGCTGTCGAGGAATAAAATAACGAGATCAATAATTTTTAAAGACAATATATAACTATTTGTTACAACTTGAAACAATATTGTAACAACATAATTAAAAATTTTATAATATTTAGAAACATCACCAACCACGTATCTTTAACTATTAAATAAAATATAATGACGACGAAAAAAGATTTATTGAAAGATGCTTTTGCAAGCATAGAGAAACAATTTGGCAAATGAGCCATTATGAGAATGTGAGATAATGCAAATGTATGATTGGTAAATACATTCCACAGCGGATCTTATGTTTTGGACCTTATATTGTGATGAGGATATCCAGAATGAAGAGTCGTAGAAATCTATTGACCAGAATCATCTGGTAAAACTACGATAGCTTTGCACGCTATAGCTGAGATACAAAAACGCTGAGAAATAGCTGCATTTATAGATGCAGAACATGCTCTTGATCCACAATATGCTAGGACATTATGAGTAAATACAGATGACTTATTATTATCTCAACCAGATTTTGGAGAACAAGCACTACAAATAGCAGAAGAACTAGCAAAATCTTGAGCTGTCAAACTTATAGTAATAGATTCTGTCGCAGCATTGGTTCCTAGAGCAGAAGTAGAATGAGATATGGGAGATTCATATATGTGATTGCAAGCTAGAATGATGTCACAATGACTTAGGAAATTAGCATCTATACTTGCCAAAACAGGGACTACCTGTGTATTCATAAATCAAATCAGAATGAAAATATGAGTAATGTTTGGCAATCCAGAAACTACTCCATGATGAAATGCACTCAAATTTTTTGCATCTCAAAGGATAGAAATTAGAAAATGAGACAAAATCATGGAAGATAAAGAACAAATCTGATACTTAGCCAAAATCAAAATTGCTAAAAACAAAATATCTGCTCCATTCAAAACTGCTGAGCTTCCAGTAAAATGGAAAATGTGATACGATAAAACTCTAGATATCATAGAAGCTGGCGTGATACTCAAGTTGATAAGCAAATGATGAGCATTCTACACCATATGAAACCAGAAATTTCAATGAAAAGAAAAACTCTGACAGGCAGTAGAAAGCGATGAAAAAACCAAAAAAAACTTAGAAAAAGAGATTCAAAACAAAATAAAAGAAATGAGAATGTGAAAAAAAGTTTTAGATGATGAAGCTTTGGCAATAGCAGAAATAGATACAGAAGAACAAGTAGCAGACACAAACAATGAATAAAATTTTGACTACCACATCAAATACAAAAACCTCGAAACATTTCGAGGTTTTTTATAATTTCAGTTTAAAATTTTTAATTTCCAATACTTAAACTAAATTTTCAAATTCTTTTTCATCCAAAATTGATCAAAACAGTACTAGTTCATATTTTATCTCATTTTACTTTGACTTCAACTTTACCATCATTTACAAGTTTGATATTTGTCAAACTCAGTGAAACATTTGTATTGGTAGACATCAAAACAAATGGTATATTCATAATTCAATTATATTTTTCTACAGGATTTCTTTTGTTAATATTTATTATGATGAGTCATTCTTCTCATATTTTCAAATTTCTTCCACTCAAATCGGTTTCTATTGACACACTATTTTGATTCCAAAAATGCTGTGAATACTGATCCAATACACTTGTATCCAAAATTAGATTTTCTAATTTTATTTCTTGATCAACAATCAAATTTACATTTTCTTCTATCAATTGGACACTGCCCGTACTTACACTACCAGTATTTACACTACCAGTTTCTATATTATCTACAAGTACTCCAGTAGCCACTCCCACAGGAATAATATTTTCTATAATATCATTACTTCAACTATTATTTACGAGACTTGGCAATCAATCTATTCATTCTATAAGTCTGATAGGATCATATTCATTGGCAAATAATTGTTCCCTACAAAGTCATTGTTGGATAATTTGATAATGTCACTTTTTTAAGTCTGGACAATTCAAATAAGAATATTTAGGACGTCATCAAATATCTTTAGATATCTCAAAATGGACATGATATCATCACAAAGCGCCAAAAACATTACCAGAATTTCAGACTGTTCATATACGTTGTCATTTATTTACAATCTGTCATTGTTCTATTTCTATTGTATCCATATGTGCATAGGTAGCATATATGTATTCTCATTTGTATAAATATTTAATTTTAACTACATTACCATAGGCACTATTCCATCAGGCAAAATATACCTTTCAATTTCATATAGAATAAAGTGGTGTTCCACGAGCAGTAGCTACATCCACACCAGCATGTGCTCAAAAATCTTGATTTCGACTATCAGAATAAGGAGCTGCCCAAAGAGTAGTATATATATCTCTATATCCAGGAGATCATTTATATTTATCATAATTAGCACCATAAATTATAGGCAGGTCTATCTTGCAATTATCAGGCATATCTTCCCGATAAAGTATTCTACATTCAAGAGTAGAAACTTTTTGCAAAGGATATACAAAACTAGTATTATTTGGCAACCCCGCACCAGAAGCAAAAATAAAAGTCAAAAATCACATAAAAGACACCAAAATCAACTCTCCCAAATGAGTCCAATGATGATAAAAATCACGAGCATAATGTATAGCTTTGTGTATTTTACCGTGTCAATGCTTTTTCAAATGTCTATGTAATCTACATTCAATTCAGCATTTAAGATTCTGATGAAGTCTTGTTTTTATTCACATTAGATTATATAAATCCATAAAGTGTGATACAAAACTAATTATATAAACATTTATCGAATTTGTCAAATTTATCGTTACAAAATTTCTAATTGTTATTAAAAATCAAATTTATATAAAACAATATACAAGCAAAATTAACAATTCTTAGTTTTTATTCCGCAAAGCGGAACTTAATTTTAAATTATAGATGCCGCATATATTATTTATATTAGATTATTTTACTCCTCACAAAGGGTGACTAGAAACTGTTTTTGAAAATATAATCCAAAGACTGATTGTCAAATGATACAAAATTTCTATACTTACAAGCCATTTTGATGATAAATTAAAAAAAATAGAAAAGTCTGATAATCTCACAATTTACAGAACTTGAAATTCCAGAATTCAATTTATGTTTTTTTCTATTTTTGCTTGAATAAAAATTATTAAATCAAATAAAGATATTCAGTTAATACATACCAGCACATATTGATGAGCTATACCAGCAGCTATATTATGATCAATATTTCACAAAAAAGTAGTATTAACAATTCACGAAATATTTGGCAAATTATGGAATTTCTACAAATGAAGATTTGTCTGATTTTTTTATAGATTATTTGAAAATCTTATATTTATGTTCCCATATTACTTATATCACTGCGTATCTACATACACATTAAATTCTCTTAGGATAAGCTACAATATACCAGATAGTAAATTAAAAATGATCCACAATTGAGTAGATACAGATTTTCGAGATCCAAACCAAGTCAGTCAATCTCAAATACAAGATTTCAAGGAAAAACATTGACTAGCAAATAGCTTCAATTTACTATACTACTGACATACTTGAAAATCAAAAGGCATAGACTATCTAGTACAATCTATAAACCCAATATTAAAATCTGATTCCAAAATCAAAATTATATTCAACTTGATAGATTGCCAAAACAAATCTACAATCAAACAACAAATTATAAAATATCAAAAAAACAATCCAGATAGAATATTGATTTTTGATTGATTTGAAATGAATGAATTACGCGATTTAATTGCATGTTCAGACGTCGTAATTGCTCCATCTATTTCAGAATGATTTGGATCTGTACACACAGAAAGCATAGCTATGTGAAAAATATTATTAACTACCAATATAGCTTCTATACCAGAAGTTGTACGATGAAAAGTCAAATTTATCAGTCCCAGATCTTCAAAAAAAATAGTAAAATGAGTCCAAGAAATTTTGCAATGAAATATAGAAAATATACCTACCAAAACCTTCTCTCGAGACGAAAATGTCAAACAACTAGAATCAGTTTACCAAAGCATATAAACAAATTATATATTATCTTGATATTTTTCCAAAAATTTAGACTTTATATTTTGTGGAATCAAATCTTCATTTACATATAATTTCAAAAGCTTTTTTTCTAGATTTTCAAAATCCGACTCAGTCATATTGGGTAATATCTCCATTTCAAAAATCTTTAGTATAAAAGGAATCTCGATATTATCTTTTTTTAATTTATTATAATATTTATACATAGCCCAAACTACCTCTTCATTGGTACCTACACATTCAAATGGCTTGATACCAGATATACCCAAAAGTTCTCTAAATAGATTATCCAATCATTTGTCTTTATATAGTTCTTTTCAAAAAATTATACTTACTTGTTCATCACTAATAAATGGTCTAAATATACTATAAACAAACGCACATTTGGGACATTGGCAACATCGCCTATCCTTAGTTGTTTGATTTTGTTCTATTATTTTAAAGTTATTATTGCAACTACTAAATACATCAAAATATTTTCAATATTTTACAAAATCCCTAGCAATAAGTACTTCATACATTCATCTAAGTAAACTAAAATATTTCACATCAGATGAAATATAACTAGTCACATATCGATCAAAATCTTTTTCAAACTCAAAACTTTTGCTATATTGATGATTTATAGCTATTCCGTCCATATATGTATTGGGTTCATTGGAACTTTTTTCATTTGCCAATACAATATAATTATAATCATACAAATATGCCGCCATTTCCAATACAAAAGCTATTATACCAGTGATAGGCACATGTCCATTATAATATCATTGTTGATTCATATCAAAAAGTTTGGAATCCATTTTTCTATTTATTACCAATCTAGGTACTCATATCCTATCTCCTACAGATTTGTGTAAAATATAATCTTTACCAAATGTACAAGTATCAAAGCTCAATCATATATCTTGCAAAATCTGACTTGCAAACAAGCTATCTTTTCATCATCATAACGTAAGCAAAGCTTTTTGTCATTGTATATCAAATTTTTTATATTTCATTTTTTTATTATCACCATTGGTAAAATAACATAAATCCAATGGAGAGATTTGATTTCTAAAAAAATATTCTCCAAGTCAATTTATATAAAATTTTCTCCAAAAATCTTTTTGTTTATCATCTAAATATCAATTTTCTATTACAATTTCTTTAGTAGGATATAATTTATAATAACTGATAGCCAAAGCAATAGATATATGCAAGACAAGTCAGTCCAAAACATCTTGATCAAGATCTTTTTCTACAAGGAATCATTTACAAGCAAAATCAATCTCTTCTACAAAAAAAACACTATCATCGAAGCTAAAATTGAAAATTGCTTTCAATGATTTTTTATCAAATTGTGCAGACTTGATTATAAATTTATCAAATTTATTCATTTTACAAAAACATATATAAGTAGAAATTATTTAATTATACAAATATGCTTTGCAATAGAATCTATTTTTTTTATATTCGCCAAGGCAGGATCAAAGCTTTTAATCATTGGCAAAGATATGATAATATCAGACTTATTAGACAAAAAGATAGCCATACTATGATTTGGTTTAGAATGAAAATCAAGTCTAAATTTTTTACTAAAAAATCATATCGATCCATCAAATCTGACCATATTAGATTGGAATAAATTAGACAATCTTCCTCAAGATATAAAACACATAAGCTGAAAAGATTATCTAAAAGATATTTCTCAATACGACATCATACTCAAAACTGCTTGATCTTCTATATATCTCAACAAAGAATTGATTCCTGTTAGAAACAAAATAATCACCCAAATGCAATTATTTTTTGATAATTATAAATGAAAAATTATATGAATAACGGCTAGCAAATGAAAATCCACAATATCTAGCCTATTATACCAGGTTATAAAAGATGCCTGAAAAGACGTCAAATTAGTCGGCAATATATGAACCCCAGTACTAGACGAAATAGATTTTAAAAAACAATATGATTATGTTGTATGTGAAATATCAAGCTATATGTTAGAATTTTTAAACAAAACAAATTACATATCCATATTATGAAATATATTCCCAGAGCATTTAGACTGGCATGATGGATTCCAAAATTATTTAAAGGCCAAACTCAAAATATTAGATGGTTCAAAATTAAATATAGTATGTCAAAGCACATTGGACAAATACAATTGGATACCAAAGCAATATACCAATATCGTATCATATTGAAAAAGCTGAACTTATTGATGGTCCAATTGATTTTTCACAAAAGATTGAAGTCCTCTATTTTCCACCAAAGATGTCAAATTATTATGAGATCATAACCTAGAAAATATATGTGCGATACTAGCCACCATAGACCAATTATCAATAGATCCACTATCAGCCAAACAAACAATCGATAAGTTCAAATGATTAGCACATAGACTAGAATTTGTATGAACATATAATGACATAAATTTTTATGATGATGCAATTTCTACCACTCCAGAAAGCACTATACAAGCAATCAAAACACTAAATGACAGAATCGATACAATTTTTCTATGATGAACAGATAGAGGATATAATTTCGATGAATTAGCCAAATATATAAATCAATCAAATATAAGAAACATAGTCTTATTTGCCCCATCATGAAAAAAAATCAAAGAAAGTTTAAAAGATAATAATAAAATAAATTTTTTGGAAACAGATGATATGGCATTAGCTGTAGAATTTGCCTTTCAACATACATCCAAATCCAAAATATGCCTACTTTCTACAGCATCCCCTAGCTACAGCATACGAAAAAATTTCGAAGAAAAATGAAATCTTTTTAAGCAACATATCAAGGAGCATTCTAAAGCTCAAAAATAGACTTGACTTTTATATCAAAATAAATACTGCTTAATTATCCTAATCTAATTAGGAAACAAAATAAATACAAAAAATTAATTTAAAAACTATGGCAAAAAAACAATTGATTTCAGCGTTTATAACGCTGCCTGTAGCCGAAGCTGTTATAGGTAAAGTAATTTCAGGTATAAGAGCTTTCCCTGGAGACAAATTAAAAGAAAAAGTACGAAACCTAAATGGGAAAAGCAGTTCATTTAGAGTAGCTGAGATCCAAGTTGTCAGGACTGATTGCGAATGCAATACAGAACACATCAAAATTCCACAAAATAGCAACGCAATCATCAAGAATTGCTACACTGTGGAACAATTTATCGCAGAATAAAACAAATCAAAGATTTTTTGAAAGGGAGGTGTATAAGCCTCCCTTTTTCATTGAAAAAAAACCTCAAATAATTAATATCAAACTAATCATATTTATTGATATCTACAATTATGAATAAATTAAAGTTTATAATTTTAACTATTCTAATTATAATCAGCCTACAAAGTACCAAAGCCGAACATTTTTTAAATTTTGATGAGTTCTTTACAGTATATTTCGATACAATTTGATCAGATATTCCCCAATCTTACCAATATATAAAATTAAATTTTAAAAATATAAATCAAGACTCCAAAGTCTATCCAGCACTACAAAAATGAATTTATATGGGTCTTATGCCAAACCAAAATATCAATCTTCATCTAAATAAAAAAATTACACAAAAACAAGTATCCATACTCATAAAAAGCAACTTTGGTATAGATATACAATATCTATCATGATGAGTCACTCTAGATCGATTAGCAGACATATTATCACAGTTGCAACAATCAAATTCCCAAGATATCAATACTCAAGATCAGATCATGCAACATGTTTATGATACATTACAATCCAATTATCTATACAAAGACGCTATCCAAGACGATATAATAACTTATTGAGCAATCAAATGAATGGTCAATTCCTTAAACGATCCATATACAGAATTTTTCACTCCAGATGAAGCAAAAGAATTCAATGACGATATCAGTTGAGAATTCCAGTGAATATGAGCATATCTAGAGAAGACCATAAATTGAGAAATAATTATAGTTAGTCCTATCCAATGATCTCCTGCTGACCAAGCTGGCATACAAGCACAAGACCAAATCATAAAAATAAATGATACTTCAATAGATTCTAATATCAGCCTTGCGCAAGTAGTCAAAATGGTCAAAGGTCCCAAATGAACATCAGTTAAAATCAAAATCAAAAGATTAGATCAAGAACTAAACTTTACAATAATCAGAGATCAAATCAGTATACAAAACATACAATCACAAATATTACCAAACAATTATTGTTATACTGCTATACATATGTTTTCTTTTGGAATAGATAAAGAATTTGATACCAATATGACAAAATTTAAAGATTGTACAAAATATATTTTTGATGTGAGAAACAATCCATGATGATGATTATATGAAGTATCAGATATGCTATGATATTTTGTGCCTACAGGAGAAACTACAATCTCTATAAAAGATAGATACTGAATCCAAGATTTAGAATCCAAAAACAAACCTCACAAAATAGACAAAAACATTATTATACTCATCAATTGATGATCGGCATCAGCATCAGAAATATTTGCATCAACTATCAAAGACTACATACCAAATACATTATTGATATGAGAAAAAACATTTGGCAAATGATCAGTACAAAGCATCATTGACTATACAGATTGATCTATGCTCAAATATACTCAATCAAAACGATACACTTGAAAATCTCAAAGAAATATTGATAAACAATGAATCAATCCTGACATAAAATTAGTCGATAATCCAACAACTCCCCAAGATGAAGTCCTAAATAAAGTCAAAAACTTAAATTTTTAAACATAATTTATATAGATGATTCAACCCCAAACAGCTCTTATATTGATAGACTTTCAAAATGCTCGATTGAATAAACAATCAGAATATTATGTTTGAGAAATCAAAGAAATGATAGACAAGACAAACTACTTGATAAATTATGCCAGAGAAATGAATTACAAAGTAATATTCACCAAACATATTGAGAATGAATGAGATTTTGATGAACGCCATATATCCTCACATATAATTGAAGATATTCAAAAAGCTGAAAATGATACAATCATAAACAAATACAAAATTAGCCCTTTTTATAGAACCAAAATGGATGAATCATTATACTGAATCGAAAATGTTGTAGTTTGTGGTATACTGACCAATTTATGTGTTAGAAGTTTTGTAGAATGAGCTTATGATAGGGATCTTAAAATAGTAATAATCAAAGATTGTTGTAAAGCTTTTGATCAAAAAACACATGATTTTACATTAGAAGATCTCAAACAAACCAGACAAGAAATAGATATATTAGATTTGGAAGCTTTTTTAGAATAATAAAACAATCATATGGAGTGAGCAAAATTAGTAAGCGATATTATTCATGAAAAAAAACCTCAAATGGTTTTGGATTTCGGAGTATGAAGAGGTTATTTTAGCATACTGGCAGCAAGTTATTGAGCACAAGTAGATGCTGTCAACCACGATCAAGATATGAAGATTTATCCAGAATACCTCAAGAATCATCCAAATATAAAATTTCATGATTGTCATATAAGAAATTTCAAATTAAAGAACAATTATGATTTGGTAATAGTCAAAAACATAATTATGTACCTAGAGAAAGAACGAATTATATCAGATTTTTTAAATAAATTATACGACAAACTCAATAGATGATGAATAGTATTTTTGACATATCACCTACCAGATTCATATCTAGTTAGAATAGGTGAAATCAAAGTAAACTACGAAATCAATGATTTCAAAAAAAGTGGAAAAAATTATATCCTCAAAGATTTTGGAGAATACTACAACCCCGTAGATAACGTAAGAAATGAAAACCATCACATATCATATATTGTTTTACAAAAATAATCACCAATGTTCAAAGAATACAGTTATTGAATAGTTCCCATATTTCAAAATCTAGACTGAGAACTACAAGTATTATTGATACAAAACAAATGATGATGACATCGATGATTCCCCAAATGACATCAAGAACAATGAGAAACGCCTCTACAGACAGCAATTAGAGAATTACAAGAAGAAACTTGACTTCAAATCGATAAAATCCAGTGACAAAACATATTAACAGAAAAATATATAGATTATTATACATTCCAAACACAATGAAAAAAAATATATAAACAAGTTTGATACTTTATATGATACGTTCAATCTCAAAAAGTACAAATACAACAAGATGAAATTATAAATTACCAACGAATCGATATAAATCAAGCACAAGATCAACTCACACACGATTGATCCAAAAACATATTACAACAAATCAAACAAACGATTCAAAATTCAAAAGCAAATATTTAACATTTCAACTTCCAAATTGATGCTAATAGATGTAGTTCAAAATTATAATTCAGAAAAGAGAGAATTTCTTGTAAAGATACGAGAAAAAACAATCTTACAATTATCTGGTCAATATGATCATAAAAAGATTTTTTCGTTTCTAAACAAAACATGAATCATCAATATAGATGAAAATGAAAAATCAGTATACGTCTGAATAGCAAACGAATTTATACTCAGTCAGGTTAAAAAGTTTTTGGCCAAAGGTATCAAAGAGGCTATTCATACAGTATACAACCCTCAATTTGATGTCAAATTTATTATCTATTCTCCTTTTAACAACAGTAGCGACCTACTAATCAATCTCAAAAAACTATTAAATATCAAAGAAACCAAAATTCACAATTCAGCTACAATACAAGAAAATGTAAAAAAAGACTTTGGAGAATATCTATGAATACTATTTGATCCCAATTTTAGATTCGATAATTTTATAGTCTGATCCAATAATAACTTTGCTTTTTCAGCTGCCAAAGCTGTCGCAGAGAATCCAGGATTGACATACAATCCCCTATTTTTGTATGGTAATGTTGGACTGGGCAAAACACATCTAATGCAAGCAATATGAAATGAAATCATACAAAACTTTCCAGAAAAAGTCGTAGTATATTTACCCTGTACCAAACTAATAGATGAAATCATAGATTGAATCAAAAAAAATAAACTCTCCAATCTAATGACCAAATTTGATAGTGTAGATGTCCTACTCATAGATGATGTACAAATATTATCGTGAAAAGACAAAACTCAGGAAATATTTTTCAATATTTTCAATGATTTTCATAGCAAGAAAAAACAAGTAATTTTGACATGAGACCGCCCACCCAAAGAACTTACTCAAATAGAACCCAGACTCAAAAGTCGTTTTGGATTTGGATTGGTAGCAGATATACAGGCTCCAGATTTTGAAACCAGAATAGCTATCTTACAGGCCAAATTAGATATCAAACAAGAATACATAGATTTTGAAATGCTATCAATTATAGCTAAATATATCAAAACCAATGTAAGAGAATTGGAATGAGCTCTCAATATTTTGATTACTAGAAAAAAATTATCATGAGACTGAGAACTATCAGAAAATGATGTCTTAGCCTGCCTCAAAACACTATGATATTCTACCAGTCAATGATTGGAAAAAAGCAATCAAGAAATTAACGATTCCAATACCAAATGAGTAGACAATTTTGCTAAACTAGTAGAAATGGTAGCTCAATACTACAATATTTCAGTAAATGAAATTAAATCAGAATCTAGAAAAAAAGAAATCAGTAATGCTAGACAGATACTAATGCTTTTAGCAAAAAAATATTTCAAACGAACTTTAGAAAAAATCTGAGATTATCTATGATGAAAAAATCATGCCACAGTAATCTATGCAATCAGCAATATAGAAAAAAAATTAAAATCTGATCAAGATATAGCACATGATTACAATGTTTTTGTAGACTGGATAGAGAAATAAAAAAATAATAGATAAAACAGAAAATATTAAGTTTTTTTAATGTGTTATTTTTAAAAAAATGAATGAAACTAAAATAAGTAAAAAAATCTCATTAAGTTTAATATTAAACCGGATATTTGGTATTTTTTTTCTTTTAATTGGAATTATTTCTATTTTTTCCGAACCAATTCCATGAATTATTATGTTATTAATTGCAAGTATTTTAATTCCTCCTATTATTAAAGAAATTTATAAAAAAATAAAGTTTAGGTTTTCTGTGGGTATAAAACTTATAATAATATTTATAGGCTTTATTATTATATGAATCACAACAAACACTACGCCCACACAACAGATGCTACCAGAGCAGCAAAAAGATATAACAATTATCTTTGATTTAGAAGCTCTTTATGGAAAAAATATTGATGAAATCAGAGCTATCTTAGGCGAGCCAATTGATGGAAAATATACAAATCCGACACAACAACAGCTTGAATTAGGAACAAAAGAATGGAATAATAGCTTCAAAAAAAATCAATATGAGTTATTAGTCACTTATGATGTTACCAGCAAAAAAGTTATAGATTTTTTTATTGGAACCGACGACCCTTCAGGAGGAACAAAAGACACTAAAGAACTAGAAAAAATATTAAATATCGAAAATTCAACTAATTTTACAATTGAACAAGTAAAAGCCATAAAGGATCCATCTATATATACTGGTATCAAAGTAATACCAAAAAAATTATAGTATCATACAATAAACAAAAATACTCCTATTAATTTTGTTTACTAACATTACTTCTTTCGATTAAGCTGTAAAAGTATTCCAATATAGTTAGTGATAACATTTCTCATAAAAAACATAATCAAATAAATTTTCAATAAACTTAATCAATAAACTCCCCTACTAAATTTCTCAACAAATCTACATCTTCATAATGATGAGTATTTCACTCAACTTCTACAAATTGAAAACTATCAGACAGTCATCAAAGTAAATTTTTTAGTTCTTGGTAGCTACAAATCGGATCATTCGTTTTTTGTATAAAAAGAGTTGGAATTTTACTATTTTTAAACCAGTTCTCATAAGGAAATTCATTACGAAAAATCATCCCCATAGGCATACCTACAAAAATACAAGACTTGGGATTTAAATTTTTTTCATAAATACTTTTTATAGCCAAAACAGCTCATGCCGACTTGGCAAAAATTACATAATCAGATACTCAATCAACATTTTGCAAAAAAATATTTGATTCATTTTCTAAATCAATATTGGGACTACCCTTTATCCAATGATCATAATGTTGGATATAAGTTTGATCAAAAAGATCAGCAAACTTCTTTTCTACTTCCTGTATCCAATCTTGATTGGAATTTTTATTATTTCATGCAAGCAGTATAAGTTTCATCTAAAAATTATTTTAAATGGTAAAATAATTAATTTTAGATTATAAATAATAGCAATCCTTACATATTGAGTTACAGCTGGAAATATTACATACCTAGCAAGACACGGCCGAACAAAATGGTCTGGACCCCGAACAGTCGGGGCGAGATTGTAAGCCTGCCTGACGGCAGACAGGGCCTAGATTTTTTTGCATACTTGGCGCCTGTCCCGCAAGGCGGGAGGGCAATGTCAAAAAGTATTTTGTCGTCTGGGGGCAAGACCCCAGAAAAAGATATTAAATTTTTTAAGATTGCTTCGTTCCTCGCAATGACAGAATAACTAAAGTTTAAATCCAATCTTGCTATAAACCTCCTCTACTTTTTTGCTAGCAATCTCATTTACCACCTTGGCATTCTTATCCAATAAATCTAAAATTTCCTTGTCAGAAATCTGAGCATACTTCTCTTGAATAGGCTTCAAAAAAGCTATTATCTTTTCATAAAGAAAATCTTTTATTTCTTTGTAACTCAATCATCCTGCCGTATATCTATTTCTAATCACCTCATCCTCTTTTTGATCCAGAAATAATTTCAAAATCTTGTATACATTACATTCATCAGGATTTTTGGGTTCTTCTACTGTCTGTGTATTGGTTGGTATCTGTTTAACTCTCTTTAAGACAGTCTTGTAATCATCCAGTAATCCAATATAATTATTATATGATTTGCTCATCTTGCGACCATCTATTCCAGGGACTACAGAAACTTCTTCCTTAATATACACTCATGGAATTTTGAAAGTTTCCCCATATTGATTATTAAATTTTTGAGCAATATCTCTAGCATATTCTACATGTTGTTTTTGATCTTTTCAGACTGGCACCAAATCTGAATCATAAAGTAATATATCACTTGCCATCAATATCGGATAACAAAAAGTACCAACACTAATTTCTCCAGATTTTCATTTGGTCAAAGCATCTTTGAAACTATGCATTCTTTCCATAGTTCACATTATAGTCAGACAAGTAAGTACCCAAGACAACTGAGCATGAGCAGCAACATCAGCAGGATTGTAGATAGTAAATCTAGCTGGATCTGCACCACAGGCAAGAAATAATTTCAATGAATTCATTACATTTTTTTTCAAAACTTCTTGATCATGTATTCAAGTATATGTATGCATTATAGCAGTAAATAAAAATATCTCAGCATCAGGAAATTCTTTAGCCAAATCCAACATAGATTTGATAGATCCAAAATAATTTCCAATATGCAATTGATCACTAGTAGCTTGTAATCCAGTTAGAATTCTTTTTTTCATTATAATTACAAATATTATAAAATCATCTCTTTATTAAGCTTTCAATCTTTTAATTCAAGAAATTTTTCACTAATCATTTACGTCTAATATAAAGCTCTGATTATTTATCTTTATACACTTTTTCTCTCCATAAAAAACAATCAAGTTTTTGGTTCTTTGCAAATTGTTTGAGCCGCTAATCATACAAAAAAAGCAAACAAAATAGTTGTAGCGAGCCTGCCTGCCGGCAGACAGGTCTTGCAAAGAACTAGACCTTTTGCTGACTTTTGCGGCAATGGGAAAAGTCAGTCTGAGAAGCAATAAAAATTAAAAAAATTTATAATAGCCACATAATAAATATTTATAGATTCCGGCTGTAACTAATAACACCGGAATGACAAATCAAACTTTCATCTTGAAATATAAACTACCTTTTTTATAAGATAACTTGCTTTAAATAATAAATTCAAATTTGATGAAAAATCCAACCAAGGTATCTCTCCTCATAATGATGATTTTGTTTACATTGAGTTTTGTAATGGCTCAAACTAGTGAACCTCAAATTATCATAGATCCAATTACCAAAAAAATATACATCTCATGAGGTGATTTTGATAATATATGAGAAAGTAATTTTATAGATTCATATATAGACTCTCAAACCAATACATGACAAGATGATACACAACAAGATAATATACAAGAATTTGATCAAAATCTAGAAGAGCAGATACTTAGTTTGCAACAAGAGACATCGCCTGTAGATTCTGCGACAGAATTTGATCTAGCGCTCAAACGAATGTATGCCAATTGACTTACCAAATATAATGACTCTACAGAATATAGACCATACGATAATATCACTAGAGAAGAATCAGCCAAAATGATAGCTCAAGCATATATAAAATTTTGATATAGCCAAGTAATCAAAAATAATAATTGTAATTTCCAAGATTCAGACAAAATCAATCCTGAATTGACACAATATATATCCAATGTATGTCGCCGAGATATCATCAAATGAAGCCAAGATCAATTTATGCCACAAGACAACTTAACCAAATGACAAATACTTGCTATTATCATCAGAATGTTTCAACAAAAATTATCCAATGAAACACAGACTCCACGACGAAACGAATATTATCTCAAAGCAAAAGCTATCTGAATAACCAAAGAAACCAATCTAAACAACTTAGATATTCCTACATCAAGATTTGAAATAGCATTATTGATATACAGATTAAAAAATATAGTAGAAAATGAACAACTCAGAGCAATTAGTTTAGATACAATAAACAAAATACAAACACAATATACCCAAACCTGAAGTATAATAATGCCTGGACAAGATAATCAATCTACCAACCTATCAAATCTATTTGTATGAGTAAATGTAAATAACGATCCCGAACTCATCGAAGCTATCAGTCGAATGTATGATAATTGATTAACTCAATTTAGTAATCCAGCGACATACAATCCATTTTGAAGTCTGACTAGAGATGCTTCTGCAAAAGTTTTGGATATATTTTCCAATATATTAAATTTATCCAGAAACAACTCATGATATCTACCCAGTGAATGTATATTTACAGATTTGGGATCAACCGATGAAACGCTAAAGACACATATTCAGAACATATGTAGTAAATGACTAATGAAATGATCAAATTGACTATTCAATCCCACAGAAAGCATGACTAAGGCTCAATTTGTATCATCATTGATTAGAATGTTTGAAGGTCAATCTTTAGATGAATCTGTTTTCCCCCGATGGAAAAACTATTTTGACAAAGCAATAGAACTAGGAATAGTCTCAGCATCAGATTGAGTAAATTTTGACAATCTTATTTCTAGATACGAAGTAGCTTTGTTTATATATAGATTCAAAGTAAAATATATAATGCTAAACAATATCAATCAATCCAAGATACAAGATGAAATAATCTCTACAGTACCATGATCTATATCTACATGAGCAAACAACAAACCACAAGCAAACGTATATGTAGATATCAATATGATAAATAATTCTACATTTAATATATGATATATAGAAGTTTTGGGTAATAGATATAAAGTAGTCAAAAATACAATTGCCAAATACAATATCGGAGAAAATAGTTTCGTACGATATGGAGATTTGTTTGACCTAGAAACAGATTCCAAAATATGAAACATAAGTTTTATAATTGGAAACTGATATCTTATAGAATGAACAGTAAGAATTGACAATCAGTCAATCCATAGGATACAACAAATTTCTGATACCAGCGCATATTATCAGATCAATCAAATATAAAAATTTTGATAGTAAACAATTTATAATTTATAGCAAAATGGAAATCAAAAAGATATCTACAGAAAAATTTATAGATCTAAACAAACATCCACGTCCTGATAATTTTGACGAATTCATATGACAAGAGCATATCAAATGAGTCCTCAAAACAGCTATACAAAGCGCACAAAAAAGACAAAGCCACATGTGACATATTATATTTTCTTGACCAAGTTGATTTGGCAAAACCACTATAGCCAACATAATTTCCAAACAAGCAAACAAATCTATAAAAGCTGTGACATGATATGCTATATCCAAGCCATCTGAAATAGTTAGTATTTTGAATAGTTTAGAGTCTTGAGATATTTTGTTTATAGATGAGATACACAGAATCAAACCCAACATAGAAGAAGTACTTTATATAGCTATGGAAGATTTTGTAATAGACATGGTAATGCCAGAATGATGAAACGTAAGAATCCCAATCAATCCATTTACATTGATATGAGCAACCACCAAATCTGAGAGTCTTAGTCAACCAATCAAAAATAGATTCATTTACAATTTTCATTTTATGGAATATAATAATAATGAGAAACAAACTCTTATAAAAAAATACCTCAGCGAATATAAAATCAAATTTGACGATACTATACTATCCCAAATAAGTTCCAAAGTAGACGCTGTCCCTAGAGAAATCCACAATATGTGTATCAAAATTAGAGATTTTATTGTATCAAGAAATCAAAAAATTCTGGATGAAAATATACGAAATCAATTCATATTACATTCCAAAATCGATGACGGTGGTTTGACTCCTCTGCACAATAAATATTTGGAAATACTTCGCAAGGCAGACAGACCTATGTGAGCAAAAGCAATTGCAGTTCAATTGTGAATCAATGAAAAAGCAGTCGAAGAAGATGTAGAACCAATACTTTTGAAATTATGAAAGATTGAAAAAACCGCAGGATGAAGAATATTTATTTAACTAGTCATTCCGGCATAGTTATTTTGCAGCCGGAATTTAAAATTTATTTTCATTATAATTACAATGAGTATAAAACTAGTACAACCATCTCAAGAACACAAAGAGGGTTATCATTCAATGATAAAAGAGTTTTTAGATAATAGTGAAGAAATCATACCTAAATAAATGAAGTTTAGAGAAGAAGAAATTTACGAAACATTTTTATTAAGAATCCAAGATCAAAGAGAAGGTAAAAATTTAAAACCATGATACGTTCCATGAACACTATATTTTATTGTAGATAAAGATGAAAAAGTAATATGATGATCTGCTCTTCGTCATTATCTCACACCAGAATTATTGATACATTGATGACATATATGACATGGAATAAAACCCAGTGAAAGATGAAAATGATATGCAACTCAAGCACTAAATTTAGCTTTATTAGAAGCCAAAAAACTAGACATAGATAAAGTTATGCTTACCTGCGATAAATCAAATATAGCATCCGCAAGAACAATAGTAAAAAATTGATGAGTACTAGATTCAGAATATATACACGAATGAGTAATGATTCAAAAACGACGAATAAATATTTAAGGTTAATTTAAGGTAATAAACTATAATACAAACAAATTTTTATTAATTAATTTTTTGATTAATTAATGTTAGACTGGAGATTCAAAAACCTCAAAACATCTACACAAATTAGTATCAAATTTACGCTGTTTACTATCAGTCTGGTACTAATTTTTGGATTAGTAGCCAATATAGTATTTTTCAAAAACTGGTATAATAGAGAATACATAAAAGTCACAATATGACCTACAAGCCAAATCTGAAATATGTGAATCAAAGTTGTTTTATGAAGAAATAGATTAGCTGATACAGAAATTTTTGATATAAATAGCAATGAAGCCAAAATTATTATAAACTCTAAACGACGAAATCAAATATCCAAGATAGAAGACTATTATTTTATGTACAATATAAAAGGCAACAAAATATACACTACCAACATTACTCAGCATATAAATGCCCAAAAGAATCTGATTTTTATAAGTATATATTTGACCCTAATATTTTGAATAATATCATATATTTTATCTATATTTTTTGTAGAGAACTCTCTCAAAAAGCTTAATCAACTCCTAAAATTTTTGGATAAATTAGATATAGATAATTTAGATCAAAAAATTCAAATCTCCTGACATCCAATGGATGAAATAAATAGATTAAGCTGTAAATTCAATGAAACATTAGAAAAGATCAATCATCAAACATTGAGTCTAAAAGACTTTGTATCCAATGCATCTCATGAGCTCAAGACTCCATTGATGTCTATTAGTAGCGAAATAGATTACGCAAAAAAATCTAAAAAATATGTAGATTCACTAGATAACATCAAAAAAAATATAAAAAATATAGACAATATATTACAGACACTAATAACTATAACCAAAATACAGTCAGTCCAAAATTTAGAAAAGAAAAATATAGATATAAGCAAAGAAACAATAGAGATTATTAATACCTTAATCAAGATATACCAAAATAAGAAAATTTCTTTAGATTTTGATATAAAAGATAAGATAATCAAACCAATTCATTTACAAAGCCGAAATATCATAATAAAAAATCTGATTGATAATGCATTCAAATTTACCAATCCCCAAGGCAATATATCTATCAAAATTGACGACAATAAACTCCAAATAAAAGACAATTGAATATGAATAGATCACAAAGATTTACCACTAGTTCGGGATAGATTTTGGCAAGCAGATCGTAGCAAAACAGACACCAAAAGTTTTGGATTATGACTGTATATAGTTAGATTACTTGTACAAAAACACTGACGAAATATAGATATAAAAAGCAAAATAAACAAAGGGAGCACAGTTACTATTTATTTTTGATAAGTTATCTAATTACAAATGAATATATTATTGGTAGAAGACAACAAAACAATAGCCGAAAATATCAAAAAATATTTGGAATTAGAAAAATATTCTGTTTTTATAGTAGAGAACTGATTGTATGCACAACAAGTCATCAAACATCAGAAATTTGATCTAATATTATTGGATATTATGCTACCATGATTAGATTGAATCTCTTTGTGTAAACAAATTAGAAAACTAGAAAATAATATACCTATAATTATGACTACAGCCAAATGACAGATAGAAGATAAACTGGATTGATTTGATTGTGGCGCTGATGATTATCTAGTCAAACCATTCGATCTCCAAGAACTATCTGCTAGGATAAAAGCTATAATCAAAAGGTCTCCAGATAAAGATTTTATCCAATACAAAGATATACGTTTGGACAAAGATCAAAAAAAAGTTTTCAAAAAAAATAAAGAAATCAAATTTACTATAAAAGAATTTATGATATTAGAGTTATTTTTTGATAACATATGAAGAAGTATTTCTAGAACAAATATTATAGAAGAGATACGATGAAATGAACATATATTTGAGGAAGACTCCAAATTAGACGTATATATATCCAATATTAGAAAAAAATTATGAAAAAATCTGATTGAAACCATCAAATGATACGGTTATCAAATATGATAATTTAAAACTTAATTATTAACTAAGTACTAAAAGCTAAGCACTAAATATAATTTAAGGTTAATTTAAGGTAAATATATATAAGGGTACAAAATATATTTCCATAAAAAATCTTATTTTATATAAAAACATACAATGAAACAGAAAATTTTTTCATTAACTTTGGGTGTACTAGCTGGCCTAGTATTATTTTTTTTAGTATCAAAATATACCAATATCATTGAAACANNACAAATCCAATAAACTCAAATCTAATAATGCCAATAAAATGATCATGAGTTATCAATACATGAAATAATAATCTTAATACATGATATCTAAACAAACAGTGATCATGAACATGATACTTTTCATGAAATCAACAACTATGAATCAAAAGATGAAACAGATCTTGATCGATACAATAAAACTCAAGATACTAACATCTAAATATTTATTTTATCAAAATAAAATGGTAATTAAAAAAATTAAAGAAGAATGATTAAAGCATTATAAAAATTCGAAATTATACTTTAAAATCAATTTTATAAAAAGTTTCTTCGCAATATGAATAATATTATGATTATGATTGTGATATAATTATTTTTGATCATCAAATAAAATTTCAACGACTATAGAATATATAGTAGATTTTTGAAATATAACCAATAGTATCAAAGCATTTTGAAGTACAGAGATTGTAGATGAACAGCAATTACGTTTTAATCAACAATGAGAAGTAATAGCTGTATATTTCAAAAAGTGAGATGAAGTAAAAAAATGAGACATCATCGCAGAGCTAGATCAAGACTCAGTATTAAACGATATTTTACAGGCAGAAATAAATTTAGCCAATTCCAAGCTACAGTTAGAAGAAACTCTCAAATGAAACAAAGAATCACAAATATTACAAGCAGCAAATAATCTGGAACAAACAAAATTAAAATTGAATATAGCAAAGGAAGAATATATAAATTTAATTGAAGCTTTAAGTAATTCATGATCATTGAGTGATAGAGAAACAGTATTAAGAACAGCTCACTTGGATATACAAAATTATATAATAGAATGAGAAAAAATAATCAATCAACTTGATACTATTTTTGGTGTAAGTAATAGCTATAGACATTATAATGATAATTATGAAATCTATTTATGAGCCAAAAACTCTTCTTATAAAAATGAAACAGAACAATTGATATTGTTATCATACAGTAATCTATGACAATTAAAAGATTACTATACAAGTTCATTATATTCATGATTAAATTATTCTTCATGAAATATAGAATGACTATTAATAGATTCTCTAAATCTGGTACAAAATTTATATAAAACAATATATGAAGCAACAAATAACGCCTACAAAACCCTAGAAAATAGCGTATCTAGTACATCATTTTCTCAAAGTACAATAGATAGCTACAAAAATGAAACATCTAACAATTCTAGTAAAACAAAAAGTTCAATATCGAATATACTAACAAGTATAAATAAAATAAACAATTTATCTACACAACAAGATGATGCAATTACAATCCAGACAAAAGAAAATGAAATAAAAAATCTAGAAAAAACAATAATAATACAAGAAAAAACATTAGAAGATACTAAAGAATGAAATACTGAACAACAAATACAGATAGCAAGAAATGGCGTAAGACAAAGAGAGCTAGCTCTAGAAAACACAAAAAAATGATTAGATAATCTTAGGATAGAAGCTCCATTTGATTGAAAAATAAGAAAAATAGATTTTAAAAAATGAGACAAAATAACTTCTGATGAACAAAAATATGTATATTTAGAAAATCCAGATTTAATAGAAATAAGCATTTTAATAGATCAAATAGATGTAGTAAATATATCACAATGAATGAGTGTAGAAGTAATATTAGACTCATATCCATGAGAAATATTCGAATGAGTTTTATGAGATATAGACTCTACTCCAATAGTTACAAATTGAGTAACTTCCTATACTGTAAAAGTAGCTATAAATAAATTAAATAAAATAATTTATTCCGGCATGACAGCAACTGCAAAAATAATTATAGAAGATAAAAAAGACATAATAGTAATTCCTACAACTTTTATCCAATCACAATTAAATAGAAAATATGTATTGAACAAAAACAATAGGGAATTAGATGTGATAATATGAGCAACTGATTGAGCAACAACAGAAATTATTTCTTGATTAGACAAAGGTAATATTATCATAAAAAATACTACTGTAACAAAAAGCTCATCATCTAGCTCCTCTAATTCATTTGCCATACCATGAATGTGATGATGAATGTGATGATGAATGCGCCCAAATTAAAAAATTTAATATATTATATATTATAAAATGACTCTATTGCTACAATTAAAAGATATCGCAAAAGATTACTACTTATGAATAAACACTATCAATGTTCTAAAAGGAATCAATTTGGAAATAAAAAAATGAGATTTCGTAAGTATTATGTGACATTCTGGTAGCGGTAAATCAACATTAATGAATATAATATGACTATTAGATTCTTCCACTCAATGAGAATATTTTTTCGAATGAAAAAATGTTGCAAACCTAAATGACGACCAACAAGCAAAAATTCGTTGAGAAAAAATCTGATTTGTGTTTCAGACTTATAACCTAATCCCAAGAAAATCAGCTTTAGAACAAGTAATGTTGCCGTTAGCTTATCAATGAATTCCCAAAGCTGAAAGGATAGAAAGAGCTCAAAAAACATTAGAGAAAATATGACTTTGACATAGAATCAATAACAAACCAAATGAATTATCTGGATGAGAACAACAAAGAGTATCCATAGCTAGAGCATTAGTAATCAACCCATCAATCATACTAGCTGATGAACCTACATGAGCACTAGACACCAAAAGATGAGAAGAAATAATGGAAATTATTTCCCAAGTACATAAAGAAGGTAAAACAATAGTTCTGATAACTCATGAAAAAGATGTAGCAAGTTATGCAAAAACTCATTTATTTCTAAAAGATGGAGAATTTATAAATAAAATTTAGTTTACTATATTTCATTATGGATATAAAAGAACATATAATAAATGCGAAAACAGATCTCAGTAGAAATAAACTTAGAACCTGATTAAGCATGTTATGAATTATCATTGGAGTTTTTTCTGTTGTAGTAATGTTAGCAATAGGAAACTGAACACAGAAATCTATAGTAGATAAAATAGAATCTTTATGAACAAATCTTTTAACTATCTCTCCTTGATGAAGTAGTTCTAATATACGTTGATGATGAGCCCTATGAAGTTCTGCAGTTTTAGACGCAGATATGGTAAATTACATAAAAACCAATATTTCAAATATAAATATAATAGCCCCAAATATAAACTGAAGAAAACAAATAATATATTGAAGTTTCAATACAAATGCTACAATAAATTGAGTAACAGCAGATTATCTAAAAGTTAAAAATTTAGAAATAGCCAACTGATCATTCATAAATAATGAAGATGATGATAATCTTACAAAAGTAGCAGTTCTATGACAAACTATAGCAACAGATATCTTTTGAAGTTGATTAAATGCTATAGATCCCATATGAAAAGACATTAAAATGGAAAATATTATAGTAACAGTAATATGAATACTAAAAGACAATATGACTGCCAATAATAGTGTTTTCATACCATTAAGTACCGCGCAAAAAAGAGTCTTATGAAATAATAATTATTCAAACATATCTATATCTGCTATCAATACAAATATAGTAGAACAAACCAAAACAGAATTAGAAATATCTTTAAAGGCATATTTAGGGATCAAAGACTGAGATACTGCCAATTTTACAGTGCAAAGTCAAAGCGATATGATAGAAACAGCAAGTAGCATTACATGAATATTGACAGCATTCTTAGCTTGAATAGCGGCTATCTCATTGATAGTGTGATGAATAGGAGTTATGAATATAATGCTAGTATCTGTTACAGAAAGGATAAAAGAAATTTGAATTCGTAAAGCTATATGAGCACACAGAAAAGATATTTTAATCCAATTTCTTTCAGAATCTATTTTATTAAGCCTAATTTGATGAATCATAGGTATTATATTAAGCTTTATAGTAGTTTTTATAATAAATAAATTTCTAACTGCCGTTATATCACTAACCTCAGTTTTAATGGCCTTTATTTCTGCCGTAAGCATATGAATAATATTTGGTATTTTGCCAGCCAATAATGCATCTAAATTAAAACCAATAGATGCTCTAAGATATGAATAATGAATACAACCAAGTACTAAGAAAAGCTAAGCACTAAATATAATTTAAGTTTAATTTAAGGTAGATGAGTATAATACCCCACGTCAAATTTAAAAAATAATTTTGATATGACATTTTATATTCTTACTACACAAAACAATGAAAACAAAATCTATTATTTTGCCAGCCATTGCATGATTAGTCATACTGACAAGCGCAGGAGCTCTAACATTTGCATCCAGTGGACAATCTTATTCTTGAGCAAGACAATGAAATATGTGAATGAGAAACTGATGAATGAGAAATTCATGAGAATCAATTAAAAATTTAAGCGAAACAGATCGCCAAGCAATGATGGATACAGTACAAAAAGCTATTGATGCAAAAGATTATAATGCATTCAAAGCTGCACATACAAAGTACTGAGTAGATCTAAACATAACAGAAACTCAATTCAAAGAAATGATTGCAAAAAGAACTGAAATGGAAACCAAAAGAGCTCAAAAAGAAACTGAAAAAAACAAGATCCAAGAAGCCATCAAAAACTGAGATTTTGATACACGAAAAAAACTAAATACCAACAAACCTATTTTAAATTATATAGATACTCAAGCAAAGTTCACTAAATTACAAGAAATACAATCTTATAGAGAAAAAATCCAAAACATAGCCCAAGAACTATGATTACCTCAATGAAAATCAATGTGAGAATGAATAGGAATGAGTAAATGAAAATGAATGGGGATGGGATTGTGACAAAATAAATAATTATCTCCAACACAAATAATGTAATTACCAAAAGACTTAGCCTACACACCACAGGTTAAGTTTTTTTATTTACAATGACATAAAAATCATTATATTAGCTCTAGGTCAAAATTTATTTTTATATTTTACCAAAACAATATGCCAACAGATCCAAATTTGATTATGAACAATCAAGCAATGCCAGTTATCGCATGATGAGTAGTAATATTGATGGTTATTCTCATTATCCGGGAAGCAGTTTGGAAAGGGATTGCACTACGAAAAGCTTGAAGAGCAAACCAATTAACTTGGTTTGTATGCTTATTTATATTCAATACTGCATGAATATTACCAATATTATATTTGATATTCCGACAGAAAAAAAACAAATAATAGTATGCAATACAAAACAATAATAATTTCAGATATCCACTTAGGGACCAAAGACTCTAAATATAAAGAAGTCATAAGTTTTTTGCAAAAAAATAAATGCGAAAATTTGATTCTAAACTGAGATATCATAGACTGACGACATATAAAGATTTTTTGATGATGGCCCAAATGACATACAGACTTTGTAAATTATATATTACAATTGGCCAAGTCTTGAGAAACAAAAATTTTTTATATTCCAGGAAATCATGATGAATTTTTAAGAAAATTTATACCCATAAAATATTGAAATATAAATCTCATCAAAGATATGATATACGTTTCTGGCAATAAAAAATATTATATATGTCATTGAGATAAGTTCGATAGAATAGAATGAAAATTATTTTTAATATCTACTATATCATTTTTATTATGATCTTTTGTATTTATGATAAATAGAGCTTATAATAATTGGAGAAAAAAAAGATGATTAAAATATTTTTCACTAGTGAAAAATATCAAAATGATAGTAAAAATCATGATGACATGATGATCCAAAAGATTTGAAAAGAAACTCATAAAATCAGCCAAAAAAAATAATTGTGATTGAATAATCTGTTGACACATACACAAAGCAGAAGACAAAATGCTATGAGACATCCATTATCTAAACTCATGAGATTGGATAGAATCATATACAGCTATCACTCAAGATTATGACTTAAATTGGAACATTTACCACTACCATAAATAGTATTGAATTAAGTGTAAATATATATATCCTCACAAAGGAAATAAAAATAAAACCAAAAAATCTAATTGGTTTTTTTGTTTAGTAAAATATTGTAAACACAATTTAAAAAGCCAGAAAGGAGGTTTAAAAATGAAAGCAAAATTCCTAATTAAACAAAAGGGGACTAACAAAATCAAGGATTATCCCCAAACAAGATCCTTGATTACCAAAACAGCAATCCAAAATTTTGGATTAGACACAAAAGATATGTCACAAAGCAAATTAGCTAATTGCATAATTCTACACAAAGTAGCGGATTTGCCAAATGAGATTCAAAAACTAGCAAAAAAAGTAAAAACAGGCATATACCTGTTTGAACAAATCCAAACAAACACACAAAGTTTGTTAATCCTAATAAGATTTGAGGATACAACAGCAGTAAACACACAATCAGGGTTTCAAGATTACTTATTCCCTGACAATAAAACGTTAATCTATGTCTATACTCAAAACCGATAATTATGGAAAACATTATTATAAGCCACCTGCTGATTTCAGTTTAAAGGTGGTTTTTTTATAAACTTAATTTGATTTTATCAAAATAATCACAAAAATCTGATTATTATTTGAGTTTTGAGTCTTTTTCATTATACAATCAAAGCCCAAATCAATATACAAGGCAAGTTTTGTATAATATAAAAACCAAAACAATTTTAATTAAAATAATTCAATTAAAGTTTTAGAGGTCCGGTCGTTTAGTGATAGGACATCCCGCAGTATTGCGGGACAACCCCAAGTTCATTTAGTGTTAATTAAAATAATTCAATTAAAGTTTTAGAGGTCCGGTCGTTTAGTGATAGGACATCCCGCAGTATTGCGGGACAACTCCAAGTTCATTTAGCGTTAATTAAAATAATTCAATTAAAGTTTTAGAGGTCCGGTCGTTTAGTGGATAGGACACAATCCTGCGAAGATTGTAACCCCGGTTCGACTCCGGGTCGGGCCAAATTAAAAAAATGGACGATTAGCTCAGTTGGCTAGAGCGTTCCCTTGACGTGGGAGAGGCCAGAGGTTCGAATCCTCTATCGTCCAGTTTCAAAATAGTTTATCAAAAATAGTATAAAAAAATTTGCAATATTAAATAAAATAATATATAATCTAGAATAGATTTAAAAAATAACAAAAACAAATGGCAGAAAAAAAACAAACAACTAAAAAAACTGATGAAAAGAAATCAGTTGCTAAAGTAGCAAAACCAATAACAATCAAATGACTGAGCAAAACAGAATTGATGGAAAGACATCAAAAAATGATTCAGTTTTTACAAAACACTGTTTCAAGTATGGAAACAGATATCAAAAGATTGAAATTGATTTTAAATCAATTGTCAAAATTTGATCCAGAAGATACAAATAGCTTACAAGAAAATGAAGAAGTACAAAAAGCTATATGAGATAATGAATTAAAAAAATATGAAGAAGAAGACATGGAAATAGTTGAATGAAAGTTTGATTGATATTTTATGATATGATGAGATCAAAAAAGATATCCAGTTCCATTAAATTATTCAAGCAAAACCAAACTAATTCCTGGAGATATATTGAAACTCAAAATAATGTCAGATTGAAAATTTGTTTATAAATTAATTCGTCCAGCAGAAAGGAAACATATCAGAGCTGTACTTTCCAAGACAGACGAAAATAAATTTACAGCAGTTACAGATGATGGTAAAATATACTTCCTAAATCAAGCCGCTGTGACATTTTTCAAAGGTAAACCATGAGATGAATTGTATATCATAACAAACGAAAAAGAAGATTGAGGATTCGCAGCTATAGAGGCAATAATTAAAAAATAAATCATAGCAAATAAATACAAAAAAACTTCCTTTAATTAGGAAGTTTTTTTGATTTTACAAACAATTTTAGAATATTTTTCTTCTCGCTCTAATCATAATTTAGTCAAAATTTTTCTCATTTCATCATCTGCATCTTCAACTATCAAAACTTCTCAATCTGGCTTCAAAATCCTAGACGCTTCAGCCAAAATTCAAGCATAATTTATATAATATTTATCCAAAATATGACATATCAAAACTACATCTTGAGAATGATCTTCTACTCATTGTATATCTTCTCATTTAGATGAATTGATAACAATTCTAGGATGTTGTTGTATATCAAAATTTTCCCACATTTTTAAATAATCCAAAACCTTTTGTTTTTTCTTAAAAAATATAGATGTATTTTGATCAAAAGACATAATAGTTTTCTGAGTCATAAATGCCCTATTCAATGAATTTTCTTTTATTATATCCTCAAAACAAGGATCACAAACTATATATTTTTCTACAACATCTTCCAACAAAAATGGCATTCCACCATAACCTCATCATAAGTCCAAAATTTTTTTTCAAATAAAATATTCTTTATCCAATCACAATACGTCCAATACTATTTCTGGTGGAGTTTGAGGTGCTGCAAAACATTTTATTTGATCAATATCTATATTTGCATCATCCAAAGCAGCAAAAATATAATCACTAGTTTCTCTAGTAATTTTGCTTACATCTATTCAAATTTCAGCTAAGTATTTTTTAGCTTCTTCATAACTATTCATAGATCAAATATCAAAATAAAATATTACTTAATTATATATCTTAAAATAAAATTTGCAAATTTAAAAAATCATTGAAAACCCAGCTAATTTAACTATCTATGTTATAGTTATTCCGGCCTCAAGTTTTGCAGCCGGAATCTTAAAAGTTATTTTATTTTAATTTTTTAATTGAATGCTATTAACCATCTGACTTGAAATCCATATCAAACTCAAATCAATAAACAAAATGTTTTGCCAATGTCCAAACGAACAAAATTTTGATACTCTCCAAGCCAATACAAATATCTGTCCAGTTTGTACAGCACAACCATGAGCTTTGCCTACATTGAGTAAAGAAGTTTTGTGGAAAGCTTTGTTATTATGAAAAGCCCTCAATTGCCAAATAAACAATCCATCACAATTTGATAGAAAATCATATTTCTATCCAGATTTACCTATGTGATATCAAATCACTCAATTGTACAAACCTACCAATGTGAATGGGAAAGTCCAATTTTTTGTAGATAATGAATATTCTCAAGAAAGAACTGTCCATATACAAGACGCACATATGGAATCTGACACAGGCAAAATGATTCATACTTGATGAGATGCATTACTAGATTTCAATCGTGCGGGTACTCCCCTTGTTGAAATAGTTACATTGCCAGATTTTACTAGCGCAGATGAAGTAGTAGAATTTCTCAAAGAACTCCAAAGAATAGTCAGATACAACGATATAGCAGATGCAGATCTAGAAAAATGACAGATGAGATGTGATGTAAACATATCTGTAAGAGCTAAAGAATCAGACTCCTACGGTACCAGAGTAGAAGTCAAAAATATGAATTCATTCGCCGCTATCAAAAGAGCAATTCAATATGAATACGATAGACAGTCAGATTTATTTAATAAATGAGAAAAATTTGACCAACAAACCAGATGACGAGACGATGCTAAATGAGAATCTTATCTCATGAGATCCAAAGAAGATGCCTTAGACTATAGATATTTCCCAGAACCCGATCTACCACCTTTGGTGCTAGACAATGAAACATTGCAACAATTAAACAATGAAACACTCGAAATCCCCTATCAAATCATCAAAAAATTCAAAACAGAATTCTGATTTCACAAAGAATATATCAATGCTATCATATCCGACAAAGAAATACTAGATTACTTTTTAGATATATACAATCATCTGACATCGTCTAGTCAATCATCTGATATCATCAGTAAACTAATAGCCAAACGAATATCCTGACCCATATCAGCTTGGACCAAAGAGAACTTCAAATCTATAAACGAATTAAATTTTAGTAAACAACAATTCCAAAAGTTTCTAGAAATTAATCAAGAATCCAAAATACTAGATAATCAGCTAAAAGCCATTATGGATGAAATGCTAAAAACATGAAAAGATCCACAAGATATTATCAAAGATAAATGATTCGACACTCCAGCAATAGACCAATCAGAGCTAGAAAACATAGTCAAGCTCATACTACAAGAAAATCCTGACATCGTACAACAATACAAATGAGGCAAAACCACTACCCTATGATTTTTTGTCTGACAAGTCATGAAAAAAACTCAATGAAAATCAGATCCCAAAATAGTTGGAGAAATGATAAGTAAGATTTTAGGATAGACACTTAGATTATAACATATCCATGTATCTAAAAACAAACCGAAACCGAAACATAAAGCAGAACGCATATATTTTTCCAAAAAAAAGAAGGTAATAATACCTCCTTACATAATATATAATTTCTAGTTTAATTAATTATCACTTAATTTTTATAAACTTTTGTCAATCTCGCTTTAAAATAAGTCATCCATCTCTTATAGTTCAATCATGCCATCGCATACTTAAATCTGCTGTATTAGGATTTACTCAATCAATTCTATTTCACATATCGTAAAGATAGTTTTCATCTCTGTAAAATGTATGCCCTGCATGCTCTGTTGATGTTGTATCATCTATCCATGGATATTTTTCGAATGTCTCTGAATCAGCTCATTCTAGTATTTTAAAATGCTCATCTGATCCTGATAGTAAATATACATGCAAATTATCTTTACCAAAAAGCCAATCTATTACCTGAAAAGTTTTTGGATCGGCTATATTTATTATCTCGCGCCTAGTTTTTATTGATTTTCAATTTCCGACGTATTCAGAATCATAAAAATAAATTTTATTTCATTCTCTAGTAAGATTATTACCAAACTTAGCATCATTATTAAAATTACAGGCTTGCGATAATGCAAGCACAGTAGCAAGCGTTAAATTCTTTCGAGTAGATATGCATTTCTTTTTTTTATTCTCTTTTTCTATATGTAATTCACTATTCTTTCTGATCATGATAATTAACTGTTAATTAAGTAAAATTATTGTTTTCTTATTGTAAATTATAACCAAAATTTGGGAAAATGCAAATTTTCCGCTTTTTTCAAAAGCAGTTGAAAACAGCGGATTAATTCATACCTTCTCAATAAGAAAATATATGCTGACCTTAAATAAGACACACTCGTACGAATACACAACAGGACTTGTCTGACATCTCCAAATCATTATATTCAATGGGATATTGGAGTATCAGATCATCTCCCCCCATTAGGCAACATATTTCGAAGTTTCTTTTTAAAAATAAGGAACGAGTAAAAAATTTCTTAATTTTTTTCAGGAGGAATAAGGAATTTTCTCCGCTATCGCTCCGAAAACGATTTATTTATAAAGACGAAACATGTTTAAATTCGATAAACCCATTGATACCAAAAAAGAAGACTTTCTGAGTAGAAAGAATTTTTCTTCACATTTAGGAAAGTCTCTTCTTACATGGGAAGAAAAAGAAAGTCTAGTTATTGCTTTATATGGAGAATGGGGATCTGGGAAGTCTTCAGTTATCAATCTTGCCAAAGAACATATCGAGGAATCTGAAGAACAAAATAAGCCAACCATTATTGAGTTCAACCCTTGGTTTTTTTCTGATTTAGATAATTTAAGCCAATATTTTTTCAATGAGATTGCAACAGAATTAGAAATAAAAAATGATGATAAGAAAGATAAAAAAATTGCTGAAAAACTAAAGCTTTATGCAAAATTATTACAAATTATTCCTGAAAAGAAAGTTTTAAGCGATTTATCATCAAAATTTTTATTCGGACTTGGACTACTTTCAATTTCTACTTCTCAGGTTATACAGTGGACAAATTTATCTGCGGAATGGGTAAAATATACGATTTTTGGACTTGGTTTGATTCTATTTTTACTCGGTATTTTTAAAGATTTTTTACTTGGTTTATCTGATTATTTCTCACACAGATCCAATGCAAACAAAAAGTCTATTTCTGAACTAAAAAAAGAAATCAAAAATGATCTTTCTGAAAGAAAAAAGAAATTAGTGATTGTAATTGATGATATTGACAGACTCAATCAGTCAGAAATAAGACAAATATTTCGTTTAGTGAGAGTGAATGCAGATTTCCCGAATACTATTTATTTACTCGCATTTGATAGAAAAATTATCGAAGCAAATTTAGAAGAACAAGTAGGAGTTTCAGGAAAAGATTATTTGGAAAAAATCGTGCAAGTAAGTTTTGATATTCCTTTGGCAAAATCAGAAAAAATTGCAAATTTTTTATTTCAGGAATTAAATCGTGTTTTAGAAACACTTCCTGATTCTCATGAAAATTTATTTGATAAAACCTATTGGACAAACATTTATCATTCAGGATTTAGGAATTTGTTTAAAAATATTAGAGATGTAAAAAGGTTTGCAAGTAGTCTTCAATTCAATATTTCCCAAATGCACCAAAAAGGTGTCATGGAAATAAATCCTATTGATTTTATCGCAATTGAAGCAATAAGACTTTTTGCACCTGAGTTTTATAATTTTTTAAAATCCAGAAAGAATCTTTTTACTGATACCGAATCAAACATAATAAATTCTTATGATAGAAGTGGAGATAAGCGTGATGAAAGAAAAAAGGAGATAAAAGACCAGTTAGAAAAACTTAATTCCAATTTGAAAAAAAATATTGAAAACTTACTTTATCGTTTATTTCCTCAAGTGGAAGGATTTTGTGGTAGTTATGGTAACACTCATTATGGGCATGAATGGCAATCTAATTGGAGTAAAAGTTTGAGAGTTTGTGCAACAAAAAATTTTGATAGTTATTTTACTCTTATTCCTGGAGGAGATGAAGAAGAACTAAGCCAATACGAAATTGAGACAATACTTTCCTCGATGAGTGATACTGAAAAATTTGAAATATTATTGAATGAATACATTGAGAAAAAGAAAATTAGAAAAGTATTAGAAAGAATACAAGATTACACAGATGATTCAGAGAGAATTCCTCAAAATAATTTTCAGAACATAGTACAGGCACTTTTTAATATTTCAGACATTTTACCAAAAGAAGAAACTGGATTTTTTGGAATTGATTCTGATATGGAAATAATGAGGATTATTTTTCAGCTTTTCAAAAGAGATAATAATAAAGAAAAAAACTATGAAGTTTTAAAAAATACTATTCCTCTATCAAAAGGAATTTTTGGTCCAATTCATGAAATTGCTATAAAAGAACAAGGAAGTGAAAAGGACAAGGATATTCAAATTCCAGATGAAAAATTACCAGAACTTCAACAGCTTTGTGTTGCAAAAATAAAGAATATTCCAAAAGAAAAGTTACTGGAACACAAAAACTTTTTGAGCATTTTATACAAATGGAAGGAATGGGGAGAAGAAAAAGATTGGAAACAATTTATTTCGGATATTCAAAATGATGAAAAATTATTTTGGCTACTTCTCAAAAACTTTATTTCAGAAAGTAAAAGTCAAACCATGGGAGATTATGGATATAAAACCAATAAAAAGTTTAACCATGAAAGTTTAAAATCATTTTTAGAACTAGATGAGATAAAAAAGAAAATTGAAGAAGCAAAAAATAATCTAGAGATTTATAAGAAAAATAAGGAAGTAATTGATTTATTTTTAAGTAATAAAAAAGATGAAAAATAAGGTGTTTTGGTCTACGGAAATTCACCCCTTTGATTCCCCTCTGCCCTTCGCCCAAAATGAAAATTTTTCACTCGAACAAATGATAAAAGAGACTTGGAAATACGCTAAAGCCACATGGTATTCTCACTCCACTATCGCTCCGTTCGGGTCGCCTAAAACGGTATAATCTAGCTCGCTCGTACCCTCGCTCGACCCATATTTGCCAAAAACTAATTGATTTCAACGGTTTGTCGTGACGTCAGGCTAAGTCCAGACGTTAAACAAAATCGCTCCGCGTCGGACCGCTAAAGACACCGTTCTTTACATAATTAAATTAATATTGACATAAAACCTGAAATAATTATAAAATATAAAACAGAAATATAAATTTATATGAAAATTATCAAAAAAATTGGGAAATATTTATTGCTAATAATTATTTTCCTTGCCGCAATCTTTCTGACAGTCTTAGTTCTGGGTACGGGAATAATCATACTCTCAAAGATATTTGCAAATTTCTTGGGTTTAAGTTCTCCAATACAAGCATTGATAGCCTTACTTTTAACAGCTATAATTATGGGACTTATATACAAACCATATAAAAAGCTTGTAGGTAAAGCGGATTTATTAATCGAATGGGCCAATAATTAGCAAAATCAATTCAACACAAAAGGGAGCGTTTCGCTCCCCTTTTTTTATTTTCAATTTCTTAATTTTTTAATTAGTTAATTTTTTAATTTACAAATTCAATAACACATATATTCATAGTCCAAGCATAAGTAATCCCACTATCAAATGAATCAGTTTGGTATTTTTCTTTTTGAGAGCAGCTAATTCTTCTACAGATTTGAATCACAATCCCACAAACAAAGCAATAGCTATCATAGGCAATACAAACACTATATTATATACTAGCAAATATATATATCCTCGAGTATGTAGTTGTTTACTTTCAGATGCTAAATAACCAAGTATTGTAAAATATGGACCAGATGTACATGGCAACAAAAATAAACTTACAATAATTCAAACCACAAAAGCTCATCCAGGAGAAGTAATTCCCTCTATAAAACTAACCATTTTGGGTCTCCAAGAGAATGGAACTTCCATCACAAATCATTTCCCATGCCAAAAAAAGTCTTTTAGATTAGCCAATCATACTATTATACCAAATATTCAAACTATAATCTTTATCAGACTTGTATTTTGAGCACTAGCCAGAGCAGAGAATAGTCCTAGTCACATAGCAAAATAACTCATAAATACAGCCAATACAAAAAGTCATCATGAAAGCAACGCTCTTCTTCTACTTTTAGTTTTAACCAATATAGTAGATATCAGTACAAGCATCACAGCAAACTCACAAGGATTGATACTATCAGACAAAGCTGCTGGCAACATTATAGCAAAAAATTTCCACTTATTAAATGCTGGTTTTGTTTGACTTTGGTCCAAATCTCAAGTCAGCATTTGTTTAGATCCAGTCATCGCTATTCAATTTACAGAAACATCTGGATACACAACATCTACTTTTGCAACACTTTTTTCTGTTTGTATAGTCCCATTTGTTATATCTTGAATATTTTGCAAAGTATGTCATTCGCACTGCAATCATTCACAATTTACAGCATTACATTCTATATTCTGATCTTCAGAAACGTTAATCAAATCCAGCTTTTTATCAAAAAAATCTATAATAGGCTTAGAACCATTGATATAACTACATTCATTCTCATTATTTATAACCAAAAAAGGCACTCCAATCTGACTTGAATCAATATTTAATTTGTCCAAATATCACTGCAACTCATTAAGATTGTTTTTGTTAAAATATATCTCTCTCAAAACAAAATCAAACTTATCAGCAAGATTGTTGTCTTGAGCATATTTTTCAACTTTGGCACAATGAGGACAACCATTACCATAAAATAAAATATAATCCTGAGCCAATACATTCAATCCTATTCCAGACAACATCAACAGCATAATTCCAAATATAATTTTTTTCATCAAATTAAATAAATAATAAAAAAACTAAGAACTAATTTTTCATAGCAGATTTCATTTGAGAGTAATTAGAAACATTGATAATCAAAGTTCAATTTTTTTCTACAGATACACTGATAATGTAATCTTTATCCATATCTGTGATACTATAATTTGCATAGATGATTCATTCCATACTATCTTTTGTCTCATTTCACATTTGTTCCAAAATATCAGGAGATTTTGCCTGGATTTCTTTAGCCTCTTGAAAGTCTTTACTTATTGGCAATTTAGCCATCTGAGCTATCTTAGCGGCCTCAATCAAAGATTTTTGATAATCTCCACGATAAACCATCAAAACAGAATCAAATCCCTCATTTTCATTATCTATGGAAGTAATTTGAGAATAATCTTGATCCAAAATCATTCATTCAGGCTCATAAATTCACAGATCTTCTACCCATTGAGGTAATCATACAATTTGTAATAAACCTTCACTTTTTTGTAATCACTGTATATAATCAGCAGAATAATTTCAAATATTTTGAGTCAAATCCTGAGCTTGTTCTTGGGTTAGTTCTCAATTCATCAATTTCTGTTGAATTATCATAATTTTATCGTTTATTTCGGTATCATTTATTTCAACATCTTCTAAATTATTTTCACTAGATATTAAGTCAACTTCACGAGAACATCCAAACAAAAACAATCAAAAAAACGCAAACAAAAACAATTTCTTCATAAACACAAATAACAATATAAAATATCGTTTATAATTACTGTTTAGCAAAGTTTTTTCAACACAAAATAATGTAAGAAATTTCGGATGGGAGAATTGTAACTCAACCGCCAAAAAAATTAGTGAAACGAAGTTTTTTTGGATGATTGAGTTACAATTACTATTTTAATAATTCTTTATTATATTTTAGAATTATTTAGATAGTATACTATAGATTTTGTATCATATGTTTTCTTAAAAGTTTGCATTTCGAACACCAACCACGGAGTACTCCGTGGTGGATGAAAGAATAGTAAATTTTGCATTTCGAACGCTAAAACTTTGCAAAAAGTTTTGGATGAGAGAATAGTAAATTTTGCAAGCAGATTTTTGCTTGCAAATTTGTATTTCGAACACTAAAACTTCCACAAGAAGTTTTAGATAAGAGAATTATAAATTTTGCAAGCATATTTTTGCTTGCAAAATTTGCAAAATAAAAAATTCCATATATAATTATACAGAAATTATAAACCTGACTGCCGTTAGGCAGGTTTTAAATTATAAATTAGATATATGTCTTGAATCATAGTTAGCGTATGACCAACCACAACAGAAAAAGATAAATTACTCAAACTATACGAAAACTGAGTCAGAATTTTAAGATTCAATTTTTCACATCGAAATCATGAAGATGTAGAAAAAATACTTATCAATATACAAGAAGTAGAAAATCAAGTTGCTTGAGATTTTTGTTTATTGGCTGATCTCAGATGACCATGAATTAGGACATGAGATCGAGAAGTACCTATCACATATAATTATTGAGAAACTTTCAAAGTAGTAAGCAAAAAAAATCTAGTAGATATACCTCAAACGATGTTTTGTGATTATAAAAATCTAGTAAGAGACATAGCAGTTGACAACAAAATAGTCATAGATTCTGGATTGTTTGAAGCCAAAGTTATAGAAAAAAAGAAAGATCACATAATAGTAAAAGCACTAAACACAGCTACACTCACGTCCAAAAGACATATCAATTTGCCATGAACATCAGTCAAATTACCAAGCTTGACAGACAAAGACAAAGAAGATGTTTTGTTTGCAGCCAAAAATCATTTTGACTATGTTGCTTTGAGTTTTGTGAGGAAACAAGAAGACGTACAATCTCTCAAAGAATTTTTGAATTACAACAAAATATTTAATATAAAAGTCATTGCCAAAATAGAGAATCAAGATTGAATAAAAAATATTTGAGATATAATAAATGTATCAGATGCAATCATGATAGCAAGATGAGATTTGTGAGCAGAGCTACCAATAGAGACCATACCCGATCATCAAATGAGAATAATCAAAAAAACCAAAAGAGAGTGAAAAAAAGTAATAGTTGCTACTCAAATGTTGGAAAGTATGATCAATAATCCCATACCCACCAGAGCAGAAATAAGCGATATATTTTATGCAGTTATGCAATGAGCAGATTATCTGATGCTTTCATGAGAAACTTCTATAGGTAAACATCCGATCAAATGTGTTAGAATTATGAATAAAGTAATATCTGAAGCACAAAAATATATTTAAAAATATAAAGAAAAAATGATAAACTATCCTAAACAGTCCAATCAAGAAACAGAAATTCAAATTACATGAGATGATTTATCATGAGAACTTTTTGAGAATCTTGATTATCAACAACAATTGCAAGAAAAACAAAAACAATCAGATATAAACAAATTGTGGGAAGTTTTTTCATATTTATTTGACACAGAGAATCTATGAAACTATTGTTATTATACAAAAGATGATAAACAATGCTCTGATTGATCAGATTTATACAGCATTATAAAATATAATTGAAAAGATCTAATAATCAAAGTATGAGCCGGCGAATTCAATACAGATGTTTTTAACACTTGATGAATCAAAGAACTAAAATCATTTTACAATACTCCCATTCCTCTATTTGTTGTAAATCAATCTGACAGCTATCTTGCAAATACAGACAAACAAGAATTAAGGATACACAATCCCAAAGAATATTTAAACAAATATGCAGTAATTGTTGTCCCCAAATGATCCAAAGCATATTTTCGCTGATACCAAGACAGAAAAAATCCAATAGATTTTGGCCATATAAATATCAAAGATTATCAAAACACAATAAACCAAGGTAGACTAGCAATTCTTCAAAAAGAATTTCCAAACTGACAATTCCAAGAATGCTTAAAAATCATAGAACAATTCCAAAAAATGGATTTCCATAAATTTTATAGTAACACACGGAGACATAGACAACATCTATCGCCACAAATGGAAAGAGTTTTATGATGTTTTCGACGCATGTGAATATATCGAGCATGAAGTTGAGTATGAGATCTCAAAGCATATCAATCACTATATAATACAATTCAATTATTTGATTTACAACAACAATCCTTCTAATATGACTTTAAAACAAAATATACAACAAAATACCATTAATGAATTAATTCAGCTTGAAAATATTTTCTCTGTAGCCAAAGATATCAAAACCATCACCATCCAGTGAGCTACCAATATAGCCAGAGAATGAATCAAAATATTATGAATAGAAATAGCCAAACAAAAATTTGAATCTATCCAACAATTAGAAAATTTTCTCTTTACTGCAAGCAATATGCTATCACAAGCCAGAGAAACAGAACCAATGTTATTTAATGGACTGAAATATTGTAAACAAAAATACTTGGAAAAATTGTCTCAAACATCAAACATACCTACACTTCAAAAAACCATAAGCAAAGCAGCCAAAGATTACGTAGATGAGATTCAAAAAGAAGAACAAGTCAGGCCTGTGATTTGAGCTAAACTCATAAAGAATTGATACAATATTATGACTCACTGCCATAGCTCCTCTGTGGTAAAAATACTCACTACCACACATAATCAATGAACAAAAATTCATGTTTACAATACAGAAACCAGACCTTTGTATCAATGAAGAAAAACTTCCAAAGATCTAGTACAAGCATGAGTCCCCAATACAATGATCACAGATTCATCTGCTCCATTTTTTACAGACAATATGCATGAGTCACACGTAGACATAGATATGGTTATTATATGATCCGATGCAATCAAATTAAATTGAAATGTATATAATAAAATCTGAAGCTTTTCGATAGCTTTGGCTGCTCGACATAGCAAAATACCAGTCTACATAGTATGATCACTTCTAAAGATAGATACACAAAACAAAGTTAAAATAGAAATTAGAGATGGTAAAGAATTACGACCAGACAGACCTCAATGACTGGAAATAATAAACTATGCTTTTGATATGGTTCCCGCAAAATTTATTACATGAATAATTACGGAATTTGGTATAATTAGACCCAAAGATTTGAAAAAAGCAGTCAAAAAACACTTTTGATGGATGCTTATGTCTCAAAAAAATTGACAAAATAAACAAAGTAATTAATATTTCAATATAATACAATTAGTTTTTAAATCTTTAATATATATTACATGACAATCCAAGAACTTATCGCATCTTTAAATCCTCATCAACAGGCATATATCAATATGGATCTCAAAGATCCTAGAAATTGAGACTATATGCTTGCATGTTTTCATATTATTCCATGATGAAATTTAAACATTTTACAAGCTGCATGTGAAGCAGCAGCAGAGTCCAGTACAGGGACAAATTTTCTTGTACAAACAGAGACCGCTTATTCTAGACTATTAAACGCCTTAGTTTACAAGTTAGATCTAGAGAAAAATCTTGTATGGATAGCTTATCCATGGAGATTATTTGATAGATGATGAAACGTTCAGAATATCCTAACTTATATTGCGTGAAACGTCTTTTGAATGAAAGAGGTCAAAGCTTTGAAATTATTAGACATACGATTTCCCCCAGCAATGATAGAACAATACGATGGCCCTAGTTATACTTTAGACGAAATGAGAAAATATCTAAACGTTTATAATAGACCAATTCTTGGAACTATAGTAAAACCCAAAATGTGACTTACATCTGCTGAATACGCAGAGGTTGCTTACGATTTTCGAGTATGAGGATGAGACTTTGTAAAAAATGATGAACCTCAAGCCGATCAAGATTTTTGCCCATACGACAAAATGGTAGCTCATATCAAAGAAGCTATGGACAAAGCAGTTAAAGAAACATGAAACAAAAAAGTACATTCATTCAATGTATCTGCTCCAGATTACGATACTATGATATCTAGATGTGAAATGATAGTCAATTCAGGTATGGAAAAATGATCTTATGCTTTTTTGATAGATTGAACTACAGCAGGATGGATGGCAGTACAGACACTTAGAAGAAAATATCCAGATGTATTTATACATTTTCATAGAGCTGGACACTGAGCTTTTACTAGACCAGAAAATCCTATCGGATATACCGTTTTGGTATTATCCAAATTTGCTAGATTGGCATGAGCATCATGAATACATACTGGGACAGCATGAGTAGGTAAAATGGCAGGTACACCACAAGAAGATGTCACAGCAGCCAACAATATATTCTGATTACAAGCTCCTGGACATATTTTTGAACAATCACGATGAACTATACCAGAAAATGATGAAGATTGGATTCAAAATGTACAATTGGACCATCACCAACATCTTACATTACAAGATGACTCTCGAAGATGACTCAAAAAATGTTGCCCAATCATATCATGATGACTCAATCCCACATTGCTCAAACCATTTATAGATATAATGTGAAATGTAAATTTTATAACTACAATGTGAGCTGGTTGTCATGCACATCCTAGAGGAACAAAAGTTTGAGCAACAGCGCTCGTACAAGCGTGTGAAGCTTATCAAAAAGGTATTGATATACACGAATATGCAAAAGATCATATAGAATTAGCAGAATCAATAGAGTTCTTTGAAAAGAAAAAAGATAAAGAAGTTGAATCTGCTCAACAAACAGAAATGATCTAATCAAAAACAAAAACTTTTTAATTATTAATTAAATTAATGTCACAAATATTTCATGCAAAAACAAAACGAATAGATATCCAAAACTGAGAAGAAATGATAGTTGTATTAAATGAACAAGAAGCTCGAGAATACGGAATAAATGCATTTGATAAAGTATCTATCTTTTATAAAGGACAAGAGATAGTACTAAATGTAGATCTCAGCAACAAGCTAGTAAAACCCAGAGAAATATGACTATACAAAGATGTCTATAAAAAATATAAAATCAAAGAAAATCAAAATGTATGAATATCTTTCACCACAAATTCTAGTGAGTCTATGGAAGCTCTCAAAAAAGCTATCAAATGATTCAAATTAAATTACAAAGAAATATATGCAATTATGAAAGATATATCTACCAATCGTTTTACGGACACTTTGATAACATATTTTTCGGCATTAGGATTTTTCAAAAAATCAACAGATGAAGAACTATTTATGATGACCAAAGCAATGGCAGAAACATGAGAGATGCTCAAATTCAAATGAGTAGTAGCAGACAAACATTGTATGGGAGGTGTACCAGGAAATGAAACTACCATGATCATGATACCACTACTAGCATCGCTTGGGATCAAAATGCCCAAAACCTTTTCCAAATCTATTACTACTCCAGCCGCAACTTGAGAATGTGTAGATGTACTTATGGACATATCATTTAACAAACAAGAAATAGAAAATTTGGTCAAAAAAGAAAACTGCTGCCTAGTGCGATGATGATGATTGGATTTAGCACCTGCAGATGAAAAACTTATCAAAGTTGCATATCCTTTATCTATGCAATCATTCTCTAGGACAGTAGTCAGCATTATGGCCAAAAAATATGCTATGTGAATCAATCATTCACTTATAGATATACCAGTATGACCAACAGCCAAAGTATCTAATAAGAAAACAGCTTTATGGCTCAAAAAAAAATATGAATATATCTGAAAAAAACTCTGAATGAAAATGATAGTAGAAATCACTGATGCAAAAGAACCAATCTGAGCTGGTATTTGACCTCATTTGCAAGTTAGAGAAGTACTCAGAGTATTACAACAACACGAACTCAGACCTATGGATCTACAAAACAAAGCAATCCACCTATGCTCTAAAGTCATAGAATTGGTTTGAATGGCAAAATGAAAAAAAGCACATGAATTAGCCTACAACCAACTCAAATCTGGAGCTGCTTGGAAAAAAATGCAAAAAATTATCAAAGCTCAAAGATGAAAAAATCCCAATATCAAATCTGAAGATCTAAAATTATGAAAATTCAAAAAAGAAGTCAAAGCTGAAAAAAACTGAACTATCAAAAAAATAGATCTCAAATTGATAAACGATACTACTAGGACATTATGATCTCCAATTGATGAAACATCATGACTGTATCTACATAAAAAAACATGAGATAAAGTCAAAGAAAATGATATAATCTATACAATGTACGCTAGTGAAACAAGCAAAATCAATATGGCTCTACAAAATCTCAAATGAAAAAAAATGTATGAAATTAAGTAAATTTTTCATTTGTCATTGCGAGAAGTAAAACGACGAAGCAATCTTATATCGTACTAAGTAAAACTAAGAATAGAAATAAAATCCCGCCAAAACTTTACATGCGGGATTTTTTTCTATAAGTAATGCTATTTATAAACTTCTTAACTACATAAATAACAATCAAGTTTTTGGTTCTTTATAAATTGTTTGAGCCGCTAATCGTAAATAAAAAGCAAACAGAATAATAGTAGCGAGCCTGCCTGCCGGCAGACAGGTCTTGTAAAGAACTAGCTTTTTTGCCTACTTTTTTGGCAACGAAAAAAAGTAGGTCCTGGAGTTTAATACTACCTGTAAGCACACAAATTTGTCCACTAACGCCTGTACCACAAAGCGGTAGGGCAATTCAAAAAGACAGCGTGCGAAATAAATTTTACCCTCCATTAATCTCCAATCTCCTCACTGCTCTATTATACATAAATAATATTACACCAAACAAAGCAAAAAACCAAAAAATTTGAATTGGGAAATATTTCCAAAAAAAGCTTATATCTCATGTAGTAAAAAACTTTGCTGGCGCATACAGATAATATTCAAAAGGCAAAAATCTAGAAATATTTCTAAGCCATACAGGATAAATATCCAAAGGAAAAAATAATCATCCAAATATAAAGTATAATTTATTTATAAGTAATCTGACAAAAGTACTATCTTCCATCATAAAAGCAAACATAGCTATCATCAAAGATACCAATGACAAAAGACCTATACCTACGATAAATGACAACAAAAATAAAACCAATTTATCCATTCCAAACCACGGAAATACTCACAAAAATACAAACACTACAATTCAACAAAATATACCAACAATCAAGATATTGATCAGATTTTTGAAAAAGGTTTGAGAAAAATACAATCATACGAAATGAATAGGCTTATTGAGATACATTATTATAGATCCGCTTTTTACATCATCTATCAATGTCTGATCTTTCCAGTTTGTCATAACAATCTCTGTAATAAAAACATACCAAGCATAAAATCAGATTGAGATACCAGCTATATTATCTACTCACTTCGCATTTGCCCCAAACATAGCAAGACTAGTCAATACAAAAATCAAAAACAATAGATGAATATTAGATAATATCAACATATAAGAATAATAAAATATTTCCTTCACAAAATAAAATCAAATTTTTATATATTTCAACATTATTAATTTTAAAGGCTAAATTTTTTTGTCATTGCGAGGAGTCTGCCTAGGCGGACGACGAAGCAATCTTAAGATCGCCACGCTCTTCAAGCTCGCGATGACAAAGTTATTACATCTGCACGACTAGGTTTCCACTGCTATATCTCCTAAGTCCTCTCTTGAATATCCATATACCTATCAAAAACATAAATATGCTAGATCCTACCAGCACAATCCAATTTAGTATACTTGCATTGCCCACTATCATTTGATATGGTAAATACACACCAGGATAAAGTCCTATCATAGATATAAGCACAAACATCAACTTGTCTGATTGAAATATTGTAGGTGGATAACTACCAAAAACCAAAAAGAAACTCTGAAACAAATCTCTCATTTTCGATCATTTTTGTAGCCAAAAAGATATAGATCATATCATGACAAACAATCCAGTAGCAAATATTAAAGCAATAATGACTATAATAAATCGTTTAGAAACAAAAGTAGACCAAGCTCATTCATAAAAATATATTGCATATATTATCATAGAAGTTAGAGCAAACAATACGTCTCAAATGTTATGAACTTTTATTTTGGACAAAACAATAAATCTCAATGTATCTACTGGAAAAGATAAATAATAATCCAGTTTTCATTCTTCTATAATATTTGGCAAATCTCATATATTTGAAAAAATTCAATTAACTATTGCATATTGAAATGCTATTATAGAATGTATCAAAAGAAAATTTCCAAAATTTAATCATGTACCAGTAAAATATCCTAGAAATATAACAAATATAAACAGAAAGATAAAATCATTTATTACCATAGTTATCATACCCAAGAAAAAATTCCACCTATATTCTAGCTGTTCCTTAAACGCAAATTTTAAAATATTTAAGTTTTTTCTCATTGTAAAATTAGTTATTTAAAACTTTTTCACTGTCATATTGAGCAAAGCGAAATATCCAGGTTTTAATATATAGTTTCCAGATCTTCCGCTAAATTTATACCGTAAAGCGGCACTCAATATAACATATTATTTATAGAATTGTTCAATAATTTCTTCCAAAGGCACATTTTGAATCTCCAAATCTTCTATTTCTTTTTTTTCATATAACTCTTTGATTGCCATTTCTACAAATTTCGCTTCATTTGGCACCTCTATATCATTTCGTTCCAAACTTCACTTTTCTTTATAGCTTATAAATTTTTTGTTTGCATATTTTTTGATAAGATTTTCAATCTGACCATCATAAAGTATTTCTCCTCTATTGATCACGACTGCTCTATCACAAAGATTTTCTACGTCCTTAAGATCATGCGAAGTAAGAAAAATTGTAATATTTTCTTCTTTGTGTATTTCATTTAATATTTCATACAAAACTTTTTTTGCAATAATGTCTAGTCCGACAGTAGGCTCATCCAGAAATATTGCTTTAGGAGAATGCAGCAATGACGCAACTATTTCTCATTTCATCCTCTGACCCAAACTAAGCTTCCTAACAGGCTGATTGATAAATTCATCTATACCAAATCTCTTTACAAACCTATCCAATCTCTTTTCAAAAATATCTTGAGGAATATCATAAATAATTCTAAAAAAATTAAAACTATCCATCAAAGGTAGATGATAAAGAAGCTGACTCCTCTGCCCAAAAACCGAAGCAGTAAATTTGGATATTTCTTTTCTTTGTTTTTTTGGATCCATATCTCGGACCTTGATTTCTCACTTATCATAATGAAGTATTCCCAAAATCGCTTTGATAGTAGTAGATTTTCCAGCTCCATTTGGTCAGATAAAAGCTACTTTTTCTCATTGATCAATCTCAAAATTAATTGACTTCAAAGCGTGAAAATCTTCATGTTTCGGAACAAATAAATTTTCCAACCAAGATCATGCCTTAATTCTTTTTTTAAATATTTTTTCTACATTTTTTACTATCAACATACGCATTTTTTATAATTTAAACAAATAAATCTTTAATCTTTGACAAACAGTTTTCAATTTATAATTTATCATTCCTAATTTAACATTTTAAAAACCCCCCTAGTAATCACACATAGAGAGGTTTATCCTATTAAAAGTACTTCTTTTTATATCTGAGTTTGCTAATTCAGCATCTTACATTTTAATCTTTGATTTAGGGATATCCTCTCTATTGTTAATCAATAATTTTTGATCAAATCACAAAACATTCACGCGTTCACCGGTGTTTGGACAGCAAGAATTGATGTGTTTTTGAAGTTAAAATTATTCATAATTACTAGAAAGGGGCTAAGAATGTTTCACCGTTTCAATGTCACAATGTAACACTGAAATATTTGAACATTAGTAAATACGACATACTAGACATTTTGTGACAAAAATCTTTATTGACTTTAAATACAACTTAAATAAATTGCATAAAGTTTATTACTTAATTATATGTATGAGAAAAAAAATATTACTATCAATTTCTTTGTTATCTTTGATATTTATTGCTTGATGCCGAGATTCAGATCCATGTGCAGATTCTGATGACAGCAAACATTGTTATCAAGACGAAGCCGTAGCTGCCTGAGACGCATCTCTTTGCAAAAAGATCGATTGAAAAGAATTTAAACAATACTGATCCAATCCTCCAAGAGACAAATGTTATATGATGGTAGCAGCACAAAACAACGATTATAGTTTATGTAGCAAAATCAAATGATGAGAAATGTCGTATACCAAAGAAGATTGTGTGTTTGAGGTAATAAGCAAAAATGAAGATCCTAATTGATGCGATCGCCTAAAATGAGATGATAGATATCAAGAATGTAATGATACCTTCCGTTCTGCAAATGCTCTTGTAATGAAGGATCAGACAATAGACGATTTAACCCAACAATTAAAAGACGATCCAGATAATGCTGAGCTCAAAGCTAAATTACAAAAAGAAATGGAATCCAAAAAAGCACTTTTCCCATTTTTATCAGCAGCCGAACAATCAAATTATATAAAAGAAAATAGAGAAAAAATAATGGAAGATGTAGATGATGCAGATGTTCAAAATTCAATTGCAAAAGAATATAATCAATTTAAAAGAAACAATCCAGATGCAGATATAATTACAATGTTAGATAAGATGAAAGACATAGCAGATAAACAAAGAATGATGAAACAAGCCGACGAAGACGCAAATGCTCTAGTAGATGCAGTCAAAGAACAAATGACAGACCTTGCTCAACAATGACAAGATGCTTTGACAGATGCGATGAAAGAAAAGGCTACCGACTGGATCAAAGAGAATTGATGAGATAAGCTCAAACGAAGTTTAAAAAATCTTGAACGAATGAAAGAAAAATATGATACAGCATCCCAAGAATATGCAGCAATACAAGAAAAATATAATAAACTCAAAGATGCTTACGATAAGATAAACGGTATCTATAATAAAATGGATAGTTTTGATACTCTAGTTGCCCAATGAAAAATCACAGCAGAAAAAGCAAAAGTATTAAAATGAGCTGTACTTTTACAAAATTGATTAACAGCAGTTACAGAATATGTACCTGTATTTGGAAGTACTATTTCCAAAGTCACAGATGCAACATTTGAAGCTACAATGAAATTTGCTCAAAAAAGAGCTGAAAGAGCAACAGCACTTGATAAATGTATCGACGATCCATTAAATTGTGATACTGACAGCATAAGTGGATATTAAACTTGCAAAGTATCAAATAAATCAATATCAATAAAATCTGATTTTAAATTATTATCAAATAGTATGACCAAGAAATTCTACATTACTACTGCAATAGCTTATCCCAATGCAAGACCACACATGTGACATGCTCTAGAAATTATACAAGCTGATGCTATGGCTAGAATGTACAGAATGATTGGCAAAGAAGTAATATTTCAAACAGGGACAGACGAACATTGAATAAAAAATCGAAGAACTGCTCAAAAAGAATCAAAAGAAATTATGGATTTTTTAGACACCAATGTCTGAGTATTTAAAGAGCTTTATTCAAAACTTCTTGTTTCTTATGATAATTTTTTAAGAACATCAGACAATAAATTACACTATCCATGAGCACAAAAGTTATGGGATAGATTGGTGCAGTCAGATGATATCTACAAAAAAAAATATCAATGATTATATTGCGCTTGATGTGAAAAATTTATTACAGAAAAGGAATTAGTAGACAAAAAATGCCCCGATCATCCAACATTAGACATAGAGACAATAGAAGAAGAAAATTATTTTTTCAAACTATCCAAATACAAAGATAAAATTATAGAGCTTATTTCAAACAATTCTTATTGGATATATCCTGATACAAGAAAAAATGAAATATTAGAACGATTAAAAAACGCACAAGATATAAGTTTTTCTCGTCCCAAATCGACATTACCACGAGGTATACCAGTACCAAAAGATCCAGAACACGTAATGTATGTACGATGTGATGCATTATCAAATTATATAACATGACAATGATACGAAAACGATGAAAAAAAATTCCAAGAAACTCGACCAGCAGATATTCATATAATATGAAAAGATATTCTGAGATTTCATGCAGCATTTCGACCAGCAATGCTTTTGTCTGCTAATATTGAGTTACCAAAAAAACTGATAGTTCATTGATTCTTGACACTAAATTGAGCAAGGATGAGCAAGTCATCATGAAATGTTATAGATCCTATAGAACTTATAGATAATAACGAAAGAGATTGAATTGTTTTCCAACTATTATACGACGTTCCTATGAATAATGATTGAGATTTTTCTCCAGATAGATTAAATAATATATATGAAAGTATGCTTATCTGATGACGAGGAAACCTTGTAAATAGAGTTACAAGTCTATGCGCAAAATATAATATCAAACAATGAAAAATAAATCCATCCAAACGAGAAGAATTTAAAGACAAAGATAATAAATTGACAAGCTTTTTTGAATCAGGATTTGACTCACATTTTATAGAAACAAATTATTTAGAAAAATCTGATATACAATGATATTTACAAGATCGATATAGGTTGGTACAAAATGCCAATGAATTTATCACACAAGCTGAACCACGAAAAAAATTCAAAGATGAAACTACAAAAGATGAAGCAATATCAGACTTACAATTCCTTTTATATATTGTTAAACAATTAGCACTACTAAGCTCTCCTATCCTAATCAATGGATTCAAAAAAATTCAAGAAATATTCTGAAACGAAGAATTGAATAAAATAGATACAAGTAAAAATACTGAAGACCAACATTTATTTAAGGAAGTATTTGATTTAGAAAGTTTCTCAGTAAATTTAAATCCTATTATAATATACCAGAAAAAAGAATAAAACCATATTTAATTCTGAATTCTACACTTGTCAGCCTATGGCTGGTTTTAAATTCTGAATTCGAAAAAATGAAATTTCTTATCCAAGTAGTCAACCACGCCAGCGTAAATATAGTCGAAAAAAATATAACAAATAAGATAAGTAAATGACTTCTAATCTATGTTTGAGTAAGCAAAGATGACGTAAGTGATTATACACAAAAAATAGATAAATTTGTAAACAAAATCTGATCTACTAAATTTTTTCACAATCCTCAAACTCACAAAATAGATCAATCCATAAACGATATCAATGGTCAAATTTTATTAATTTCCAATTTCACTCTATACTGATCAAACAAAAAATGAACCAAACTAGATTTTACAGATAGCGCATGATATGAAGACGCAAATAGAATCTATGAAGATCTTATAATCAAATTAAAACAGCACAATATCAAGGTACAAACATGAGAATTTGGAGCATATATGTTAGTAGATAGTCAAAATGATTGACCTATCAATATATCTTTAGAATATTAATTCAAACACTCAAAATAAAAAAAAACCCTCACGAAACGTCAGGGTTAGATTTTCTCTCATCAAAAGAATCTATTTCATCTGGATCCAACATAAATCCAAATATCAGTTCAAGTTGTTTTTTGAACATAATTAATTTCAATTTCTCATACTCAGCTTCCATCATTTTTTTCTTATGGGCCTCATTTCCTTTTACAAAACTATAAACAAAGAAAACAACAGTAGCTATAAAGATCAAAAGAGCAAAGACCAAAACAACTTTTTCTTCAGAAATTAGTTCTTTCATAATACACGATATTTTTATTTTATTTATAATTATTTTATATATTCAAGAATTTGTATCTCACGCCTTCAAAAATAATTTCCTTTATATCATCCATATAAATATCAAGTAAATGATTATCACACATTTCTATATTTCATCAATCACTCAAAACAAAATTAGGTAAGAAAAATAATAATGGAGTATAATCAAATTCATCTCCTTCTCAATCACTATCAATTCAATCCAAAGAAGCATCCAAATATATAGAATCACAAGCTCATTCACGTACAGTAATCTTAGACACAGATTGTCAGACCATATTATTTAATATATCCAATTTTTCAGAATCTTTTAAAATCACCATTTCTTGTTGATAAGAACAACCACTAAACAATTCTTTAGAATTTTTGAACTTCATTCAAGTTTTCAAATCAAAATCGATAAGAACAGATCTTATTTGGTCAATTTTATTGTCAGTTATTTCAATAAAGCTATCTCTTTGATTTATCAAATCATCAATAATTTGATTTTTAGCTAGATTGGAAACTAGTTCTTTATATACGTTCACAACAGATCATATAGTTTCATCTGGTATATCAAGGTCAAACTCTTTAGATAAATTATTTATTATATTATATTTCAGCATGACAATAAGAATATTTCTATAACTAAATTTTTATAGAAATAATATATAGATTACAAATACTTAGTCAATATAAATTACAATAATCAATATAGCATCAAATTATCTATTCATACATTACTTTTCAACATTTTCTTGGTTTCCAACCATCTTTTAGCCTGTTCAAACATATCATTTTCCACACAATAAGCAATCCATCAGTCTATAAATGAGTCTATATATCAATTATTATTCAGATTTTTTAATATGTCTTGAGCAGCAAAAATTGATTTTTTGGATTTCAAAAGATCTACAAGTTTGATGAAATCTTGCTTCAATAAATCATTTTTTTCAAAAATATCATGTAATTTTACAACTACTCATGGCCTTCACATAGATATATTAGCCACAAAATCTACAAATTCATTATCTCAATCAAAGTATCATTTTTCTAGTATAAAGCTTCTAATATCAGCATTACTTAATTCATTAAATTTTATAATTATAGCTCTAGAGAGTATTGTATCTAATAATTGAGATTGATGAGATGTAGTAGCAAAGATTATTCTTCAAGGCAATGGTTCTTCACAAGTCTTCAAAAAAGCATTTGAGGCTTCTGTTGTCATTCTTTCTATATTCTCCAAAAGCACAGACTTAAAAACTCATACTTTGGATTGTTGAAGCCAAAGATTGATTTCTCTAATACCTAAATCATGATATTCTAATCCGTTTGTCATTTCCAAAAAATTTTCTTCTTTTTTTTTGGATAATTGCACTTTCAATGAATGATTTTTCTTTATTTTATCTATATTTCAATCATAATTACCAGCCAAATCCCTAATATACAAAAAATCATTAGCAAAAAACTGACCCAAATATTCTTTTATCAAAGACTGGATAGCAGTTGTTTTACCAATATTTTTAGATCATGATATTATAAAAAAAGGTATAGAGCTATTTTGACTCGAAACAAAATTATCTAAATATCTTCTCAATACTTTTATATTATCCTGATTTCAAACAATCATATAAATATTTAATATTATAAACGGATTGTATTGTATTTTTTAACACCCTATTTTCAAATACTTTTTATAAAACTCATTCCAATAGCCAAATACAAAAGACTATTCTATTTGAAATCACACAGCAAATATATAAACTAAATAGAAATTTATTTTTTAATAAAAAAAATGAGAATAATTCTAATTACACTTTTAATTTTGAGTTGAATTACATTTGTATGATCAGTATTGATGATGTCTCCCAAATGAGGTTTATGATTATGAATTGGAGGTATATCAGGATCAAATGAATACTGAAGCAAAAAATCAATAGAATGAAAGCTAAAACAAATAGCTATGATATCTTGAATCATATTTGCATTGATAGCATTGATTTTACCATATACAAAATAATATATGTTTTATCTGAAAGAAAAAAAATCTATCAAAAGAACCCTAAGATATTTTTTTTCTATATCATTGATTCTCTGGGTGTTAATAAGCATATATATATGATACCAATATGTACGATCATCATCTAAAGAAGTAATAAGCAAATGATGAACTTTTGTTGAATGAATATTCAATACTACTTCATATTTACCATATTTAAAGAATGATCGACAAAGTATGTTTTATCAATGATTACTTTTCAATAGTTGCCTAGATTACGAAATAAATAAAGATGGTAATTTAGAGTTTACAAACGAAATATGTGATGTAAAAACAGACGATTACAAAACATACTATGTATCTATCTCTTGAGACTACAAACGATCTGATTGAGTACCATTAAACATAGGTGATCTATTTTTCACATACAATGAAATTATCAAAAAAAACATATGGAATATAAACCAATTAAATACATACAAAGATATAATAGTTCTAAACGAAAATGATATTCAAATCAAAATAATATTTCCACAATCTTCGATAGACAATAGTATTTTCTTTACAAACTATATTTTACCAAGACATGCTCTTATAGATGATAGTTTAGCTAATTATCAACAAAACTTTTCAATAGAACCCGTTTTTTCTAACTGCTGAAGAATCAAACCCCAAACCGCAGATTCTTATAGTTTAATATTTGATCTATCAAAGTGTGAAAATACCAACTTATGATTTTATCAAGTAAAAAATCTCGAAAATTTTGAAAATTTTTCATCAGCGATACAACAATCTAATTGATCAATAGTAGATGCTTATGTATATCCACAACAAACAGATATATATATCACAAAAAATATATGAACAACAAAATTGATGGCAATTTTTTTTAATACAAAATCAGAGAAAACCCGTGTAAGACTTAGAAGAGCTTTGTGATGATTGATTATAGATAATTTTTTCTATTGAGATTATATGAATAATATCAAAAAAAATGAATGAGAGCTGTTTAATTATTTTCTAAGTAAATGAGAGAACATAAAAAGCTTCATAAATCGCATATCATTATGATCTGAAATAACCAAAGAAGATTTACTAGATATATGAATCCAAAAACTAGATGAAACTATCCAAGTAAAATGAATCAACAATAGATTAACTTTCTACACAGAAAACTTAACCTGAGTTATAAATCTAAATATTAATATTGATAAAACATATGATAAAATAAGTATAATTTACAACACATGAAAAGAGACCTCTCCTAAAAAGTATTCAGCAAAAGATAAAACAATACAAATACTCCTCGACCCAATCATTACACCAGATTGATTAAATAAAATAAATATTTATGGAACAATCAAATGAAAGAAAGATACTATAGCAAGTATGGATATCTATAATCTCACAAACGACAATATTTCTGAGTCTGAAAAACCTGACCCCAAATTGACGGTTATATACTACAAAGAACCAAATTCAATATTTGTTGTAAATAAACTAAAAGAAATATTTAAAAAGTTTGATATTATAGAAAACTTTATATTTGAATGATTTGATGATGCAGATCAGTTAGAATGAAAACTAACAATTGGTAATTATGATATAGTAATAAGCAATATAGATGTATGACTAAAAAATGATATTATAAAACTATTAAGTATAGATAAACCAAGTACCAATCCATCTCAATATACAAATAGCAAAATGGTATCATTACTCAAAGACTACTTCGCGGGTAATACTACAAATACGATATGAGAAATAAATGAAATATATGCTCAAGATATGCCATTTTTAATTCTTTGAAATACTTTCACAAAATTACAACTAAAGCCCAACATATCAAAACAATTATTTAGCACATGATATGACAGTGTATATGAGTATAACCGAAGAAAGAGAATTTTTAAAAACTTAAGTCTGACTTCAAATATAAAGATAGATTGAGAAAACCTAAAAAATATAGCAAATTTTAAAAACTTTATTTTATGAAATCTGATCAAATAGTATGGATATATTTGAAATAATACAATTAGCAATTATATTGGCTGTTTCTATAGGTTTACACGAGTATGCTCACGCATATATTTCTTATAAACTCTGAGATCCTACTCCCAAATTACAATGAAGATTGACCCCAAATCCGATAAAACATATTGATCCAATTTGATTCTTGATGATTTTTTTGATTCATTTTTGACGAGGAAAACCAGTACAAGTAAACCCGACTTACTATAAAAATCCGTTAAAATGAGAGCTTATAGTTGCATTATGATGACCAGCTACAAATTTTGTTTTAGCTATAATATGAATATTTATAATACTAATTTACTGAAGTATAATATGACTTAATCCATCAGATTTACAAACAGCTCTAAAATATAATACAGATATAATAATAAGTTTCCGATGATTATTTGTCTGACTAAATATTGCATTAGCCGTATTTAATATGTTCCCTATATATCCACTAGATGGGTACAGATTAATAAAAATAATAAAACCATCAGCTTGATTTTGGATGGAAAAAAATTGATTATTAATTACTATCGCTTTTTTTGTGATTTTAATAAGTACAAATATTTTTTGAAACATTATTTTAAATATAGTTAATTTTATATTCAACATTTTATTTGCAATTTTCTGAAACATATTCTATTAGCTAATTTATCAATATATAAATCGTTTCGACGTTTTTACATTTTTACGTTTTCACGCTTATGTTAGATAAATTACAATCAATTATAAAAAAATATGAGAGACTGAGAGAACAAATGATGGACGAAAATATAGTTTCAGACCAACAAAAAGTAATAACAATCTCCAAAGAAATGTCATCATTGGAAAATGCTTATAATCTTTCTATTGAATATAGAAATTTTAATAATCAATTAAAAGAAGCAGAAGAGATAATAAAAACTGAATCTGATGATGAGCTATTAGAAATGGCTAGACAACAGTCTCAAGACGCTAAATCCAATTTAGAGATTTTAGACCAAAAAATCAAAATAGCTCTTTTACCAAAAGACCCAATGGATGATAAAGATATATTTCTGGAAATCAGACCAGCTGCATGATGAGATGAAGCATGACTTTTTGGTACAGAATTATTAAAAATGTATTTGTGATACGCTCAAAAAAAATGACGAAAATCAGAAGTAGTAGAAGAACAAATGAGTGATATTTGATGAGTAAAATTGGTAATAGTCAAAATATCTTGAGAAAGTGTTTATTCTATAATGAAGTTTGAAAGTTGAGTACATAGGGTACAAAGAATCCCAGAAACAGAATCCCAGTGAAGAGTACATACATCTACAGTCACAGTAGCCATCATGCCCGAAGCAAAAGATATAGATATCAAAATAGACCCAAAAGATATTCAAATGGATACTTATGCTGGATCTTCTTCTTGATGACAAAATGCCAATAAAAATCAAACCTGAGTAAGGATACAACATTTACCTACAGGACTTATTGTCGACATATGAGATAGCAAATCTCAAATACACAATAGAGAAAAAGCCTTCGCAGTATTAAAATCTAGACTCTATCAGATAGAAATGGATAAAAAAATAAAAGAAGAAAAATCTTTAAGATGAGACCAGATATGAACATGAAATAGATCAGAAAAAATAAGAACATATAATTATCCTCAAGATAGAATTACAGATCATAGAATACATGAATCACGATCAAATATACCATTTGTACTAATGTGAAATATGGAAGACATTATCCAAAAATTAGTTTTAGAAAATCAGACAAGACTGCTACAACAATCAAACTAATAATATATATCAAAAAAACCTGAAATTAATTCAGGTTTTTTATATTTGAGTTATATTATATTTTTATTCTTCATCCATTTTCTTTATTTTTCAAGATCTATCCTCAATAATCTTTTTAGCCAATCATTCAGGCACTTTATCATAATGTGAAAATTGCATAGTAGATTGAGCTCTTCATTGAGTATTGGATCTAAGATCTGTTACATAGCCAAACATATCAGCCAAAGGTACTTTACAATGTATTACTGTAGCATTTCATCTCTTATCTTGTCATTGTATCATTCATCTTCTAGAAGATAAATCTCACATTACAGCACCTACATAATCTTCTGGAGTAACTACTTCAACATCCATTATAGGCTCTAATATAACTGGATTAGCTTTCATAAAAGCATCCTTAAAAGCTCTATAAGTAGCGATTTTAAATGCTATTTCTGAAGAATCTACATCATGATAACTACCATCATAAGGAATTACTTTTATGTTTATTACTGGGTATCCAGCTAATATTCATTGAGACATAGTTTCTTTTGCTCACTTATCAATAGCAGGTATAAATTCATTTGGAATTGATCATCATTTAATTTGAGCTTCAAATTCATAATTTTTATCTTGTAATTTTTCAAGTTTAAGCAAAACATGTCCAAATTGTCATCTACCTCATGTTTGTCTTTTAAATACTCATTCTCCATTAGAATCAACTGTAATTGTTTCTCTATATGCAACCTGCGGTTTACCAGTACTTACTTCGACTTTATGTTCTCTTTTGAGTCTATCTGCTATAATTTCCAAATGTAGTTCTCACATACCAGCAATAATAGTCTGACCACTTTCTTCATCAGAATAATATTTAAAAGAAGGATCTTCATAAGCTAATTTTGATAATGCTATTCACATTCTTTCCTGATCAGCTTTAGATTTTGGTTCAATAGCTATTTGTATAACAGGCTCTGGAAATTCCATTTTCTCAAGAAGAATAGGATTCTTTACATCACACAAAGTATGTCAAGTCCTAGTATCTTTTAATCAAAGGAACGCACATATGTGACCAGCACTTATTTCAGATATCTCTTCTCTTTTATTTGCATGCATAAGCAAAAGCCTTCCCACTCTTTCTCTTTGTCAAGAAATAGGATTAAATAATGTATCTCATGATTTAATAACTCCTGAATACACCCTAACAAATGTCAAAGTACCTACAAATGGATCCGACATAATCTTAAAAGCTATTGCAGAAACAGGTTCATTATTATCAGGTTTTCTTTCAAGTATTTTTTCTGGATGATCTGGGTCTACTCACTTCATAGCTCCTCTATCCAAAGGAGTTGGAAGATAATCTATAACAGCATCCAATACAAGTTGAACTCATTTATTACCCAATGCTGATCAACACAAAATAGGATAAAGCTCTCAAGTAATTGTTCATTTTCTTATGGCCTTTTTTATCAAATCTATTGAAATTTCTTCTCATCAAAGAAACTTTTCTGCCAATTCATCATCAAACATACTCACTTTATCTATCAATTCTTCTCTATATGAATTAGCTTTATCTATCATATCAGCAGGTATCTCATTTTCTATTTCTTTCTCTCAATGATCTCATTCAAAAGTATACATTTTCATTGTCAAAAGATCTATAATAGCTCTAAATTCATCTGCTTGACCAACTGGCAGTTGTAAAGGAACTCATTTATCAGTAACTCTAGATTTTACAGAATCTACAGACATATAAAAATCTGCACCAAGCTTATCCATTTTATTAACAAAAATTATTCTTGGTACTCCATATTTATCAGCCTGTCTCCAAACTGTTTCAGTTTGAGGCTCTACTCATTGAGATCAGTCCAAAAGTGCGACTGCTCCATCCAATACTCTTAATGATCTTTCTACTTCGACAGTAAAATCAACGTGTCCTGGTGTATCAATAATATTAATATGATAATCTCATCGAAAACATGTAGTCGCAGCTGAAGTAATAGTTATTCATCTTTCTTGTTCTTGTTCCATCCAATCCATTTCTGC
>DJVF01000023.1 GCA_002441085.1 Patescibacteria group bacterium UBA6263 | reverse complement strand
CCAAGTTTACAAAGTATTGTATTTTGGATGATAAAAATAAAATATCATCTCGATATGGTATTTTTTTATTCATAAAATCTTTATATTTGTCAGGAAATTTTATTTTTTTGACCTTGTTTTTATATAGCATAGAATTTATTTTACCGCTTCATATATTTATCCCAAATCATATTCATCAAGCGGCCAAATTAGCCTTTCATTTTGACATATTTGTAGGGATTCTGATCATAGCTGCTACGGGCACTAGATTGAAAACTATTATTCTGATATCAGCCAATCCATATTCACAAAATTCTTTAAATCCTTCTCATGCCACTAGTTTTTCTTCTACAATTATTTTGTCATTTCACATTGTCATAGAATATTTTCCATCTAGTATATCAACCAAATATCTTCTAAGCTGGACTTCACTAATTATATCATTTCATATTTGATAACTATATTCAAAATTTGGATTTTCATCCCATCATTGCAAAAAATCTTTAAATTTTTTCCATAATCAGTATTTTTTCTTATTATCTTTATTTTCTTCTATCTCTCAAAGAAATTTAACTATCAGTATTCATTGTCACTTGCTTCATTTGTTTGGCTTGATTACAAAGTTTTTTTTGGGTAAGTGTCCAAAATCAAAATCAAAAAGATCTTTACGGTTTTTTATCACTCCGTAAGTTTGTGCTAGCGGTATTCATCTTTCAGCCAAAAAATTCTTAGTCTGCAACTTATTGTTAGCTAAGCGTATCGATTTTTTATCATTAAATTTTTTGATATAAAGCAAATTTCTTGCATTTATACCCAAGATCCCAAAATTAAACATTCATAAGTTGATTTATAAAATATCATAAAATGTACAAAACAAGTCTATGTTTTTGTTTAAATATTTCAATCTAATCTAGTTATGCTATTTTTATAATTTTTTATCAATACTTGCCCCGTACAAAGCTACGGGGTTTATCGCGAAGATTTTATCAACTCTTATAATTTACCTTCTTTCTTAGCTATTGACCTAGCACTTGATGTAAGATATTTTTTTCTCATTCTAATGTTCTTGGGAGTTATTTCTATAATTTCATCCATACCAATATATTCCAAAGCTACTTCCAATGAAATATGAATTATTGGATCTATACGCATTGCTTCATCATTTCAAGCGTTTCTTACGCTTGTTTGTTGTTTGTTGATTGTCAGATTGACTGTCAAATCTCATCCTGTTAGATGTTCTCAAACTATCATTCCTTCATAAATCATTTGTGCTGGATCTATAAAAATAGGACCACGATCTTGCAATTTGAATATACTATACATCATAGCTTGTCATGTATTGCCAGATATCATAGATCAGACTTGTCTTTTGGGTATCAATCATTTGTGTTCTCCATAATGAGAAAATGCTGAATACATTATACCCTCTCATTTGGTCAACAAGATAAATTCGCCTCTAAATCATAGTATTCATCTAGTAGGTATTTCAAATTCCAGTGTAGTCAATCAGTTTTCTGATTTCATTGTTTGCATCATTCATTTGCGTTTTGCTATTCTCTCGATTATACTACCAGCCAAATCATCATTTACACTGATAACAAGCAATTCTATAGGTTCTTGTTTTTTCCCATTTTCTTCTTTCAAAATGACTTGAGGAGCTCATACTTGCAGTTCCCATCATTCTCTACGTATATTTTCTATCAATACTCCCAGATGCAGTTCTCATCTTCCTGATACTATAAATTTACCATCACTCATATCTAGATTTAGTCATACATTGGTTTCTATTTCTTTCATGAGTCTTTCTTGCAAATTTCTAGTTGTCATATATTTTCATTCTTTGCCAGCAAAAGGGGAGTCATTGACCATAAATTCCATGCTCAGAGTAGGCTCATCTATAGTGATGCTTGGTAATGCTAAGATATCTCACACACCAATAGTCTCTCATACAAATATATCTGGTATTCATGCTATAGTGATTATATCACCACATTTAGCTTCTTGTTTTTCTATCCTTTTTAGTCATAATGTCGTGAATATTTTACTAATTTTGCCATTTCTTTTTTTTCAATCATTTCAAATAATGCTGACTTGTTGTCAGACTTTGGCTGTTCATTCATATACGCGTCATATACCTAGTCTTCATAGATAGTCATCATAAGCCAGATTCATCACTTGCATACGAAAAGGCTTATCAGAAAAATCTGGCGCTTCGGGTACATATTTCATAATTATATCAAACAAAGCTTTCATATTATCTGTTTTTTTATCCAAATTATTCATAGCATATCATCATTTTGCACTAGTATAAATAATAGGAAAATTTGCTTGCTCGTCACTCGCTCACAGTAATATAAAAAGATCAAAAAGCATATTGATTACTTCTTTGGGTCTAGCAGTAGGTTTATCTATTTTATTTATTGCTACTATTGGTTGGAGTCATAATTCCAACGATTTTTTTAAAACAAATTTAGTCTGAGGCATAGGTCATTCATAAGCATCTACGACGAGAAGTACGCAGTCAACCATACGAAGTACGCGTTCTACTTCGCTACCAAAATCTGCATGTCATGGAGTATCCACAATATTTATTGTATTTCATTCATATTCTATTGCAGTATTTTTAGAATAAATGGTAATTCATCTTTCACGTTCTTGATCATTACTATCCATTATAAGATCCTGATCATCCATTTTTTTTAATGTCCCAGATTGTTTGAGAAGTTGATCTACCAAACTTGTCTTACCATGATCTACATGGGCTATAATAGCTATATTTCTAATACTCATTTTTTAACTATTCTTATAAAAAAAATAAAGCCCAATGGCTTGTTAATAAAGATTGTGAAGATTCGCAAAACATTATTATCAGCATTATCATAATCAATTCCTTCGAAATTACAAGCTAGCTTTGTCATAAATCTTATTTCAATTGAATTTGCCTAGCAAAAAAATAATTTAATGTCAGGATTTATTTGAAATATATAATTATGAAACTAAAAATCTACAACACACTGACTCGTTCCAAGGAAGACTTTATTCCACTGATGGAAGATCCCAATTATCATTGACCCAAAAAAGACTTTGTGGGTATCTATTCATGTTGACCTACGGTTTATTCTATGCCACATTTTGGTAATGTGAGAGCATGATTTACAGCAGACTTGATTAGAAATACAATCAAATATATCCTTTGATACAAAACTATCATGGTCTCCAATTTCACTGATGTATGACATTTGGTATGAGACGGAGATGAAGGAGAAGATAAACTAGAAAAATGATCTAGAATAGATTGAATATCTGCACGAGATGTTGCTAAAAGATATGAAGAAATTTATACAAAATTTTTCCAAGATCTCAACATATCTCCATTTGATTATACGCCTAGAGCTACAGAAAGTATAGACGATCAAATCAAGTTTATTCAAGATATTGAGTCCAAGTGATATACATACACCGTTCCATGAGATTGAATTTACATGGATACTTCCAGTATATCAGATTATGGAAAATTACTCTGAGCAAATTATAAAAAAGCTTTAGATTGAATACAAGCAGGGGAAAGAGTAGATTTGTGATGAAAAAAAAATCCAACCGATTTCGCTTTGTGGAAATTTTCACCCACAGATGAAAAAAGACAGATGGAGCGAGACTCTCCACGAGGGATTTGATTCCCTGGTCGACATAGTGAATGTTGTGTGATGTCCAGCAATCATCTATGAAGTCAGTTTGATATACATCATGGATGAGTAGATTTGATACCCATTCATCATACTAATGAAATCGCACAGTCTGAGCTAGTTTTTTGAAATCAGCCTCGAGTAAAATATCGGATGCACAATGAATTTGTCCTAATGAACGGCAAAAAAATGTCAAAATCTGATTGAAATAGTGTATCTCCACAAGAAGTAATAGACAAATGATATTCCTATTTGGATATGAGATTCTTCTTTTTTACTACCCACTATCGTACTTTCTTTGACTTTACACGAGATAGTATCCAACAAGCTCAAAATACCAGGAGAAACCTTGTCAAAAAAATATCCAAACTTAAACCTTCCAATCTTTTCGACGACATCCAATCTTTCAATCAAATAGAAGATAAATTAAAATCTGAAATATGAAAAAAGTTTCGAACTCCAATCATGGAAGCGGTCTGTGATGATATCAATACTCCTCAAGTTATATCAACTATCAATTCATACATAGGCGAAGCAAATGAAGAAATAGTTGCTATGTTATATCGACTAGAAATTAATTTTTTAAAAGTCTGACTTTTTGATAGTATGGAAGAAGAGAAAATAGAAATCCCACAAGAAATTGTTAATTTAGCACAACAGAGGATACAAGCCAAAAAAGACAAAAACTATGCTCTTGCTGATGAATTAAGAAATAAGATACAAGAGGCATGATACAAGATTAAAGATACACCAGAATGATTTGAAATTAGCAAATAACTTTTTAAATCTCATATTTCTATGAAACGAGCACTCCCAATGATGTTTTTGATTATATTTGAAAGCATAGCAGATATTTTTGCAAAGAAACGATCCGAATCTCAGTTTTTTTGGTATTCTGTTGTGGCTTTGTGATTCTATCTTATATGCAATACATTCCGATTGTTTGCTCTCAAAAATTGAGCATGACTAGGCAGATGAGCCATTATCTTTTCTGTAGCGAGTGGAGTGTTGGCATTGGCCATATGAATATTTATGTTCAAGGAAAGTTTTACCCCGATACAAATTGTCTGAGTAATTCTTGGCTTAGCCTCTATTATTCTAGTTAGTATATAATTTACTTCCTACAAGTTCTCGCAATGAAAATACTCAATACAATCCACGAAGATTATCACATGCATAGTATTAATTATTCAGATGGTATGAATACAATCGATGAAATAGTACAGTATGCAGATAAAATCTGATTAAAGAAAATTGTTATTACAGATCATAGTCAGTTTGCTTTGGACAAAGATAATCTTGCTACAAGAAATTGGAGAAACCATACAGATAGATGGAAAAATATTTACAACGATCTCGATGTAGGTTTTGGCATAGAATGAGATTTGATTGATGAAGACGGGAATTGCTGTTTTGATATCCAATGAAAAGAGTCAGATTTTAATATTCTTTCTTGTCATGAATCTTTATTTCAGTGAAATTTAGAAAATATTACTCAGTCGTATACCAATGCTATCCTAAAATATCATGATAAAATCAAATTTATCTGACATATATGTAATGCTCATACATCAAAATATTTGGATATTCAAGCTATAGCAAAAATTCTTAATCAGTACCAAATACCTATAGAATTAAACTCTTATTATTTTCATAAATGATATACTAACTTAGAAAAATTAAACCAATTATTATCTTTATTAGAAGCTTGAGTATATGTAAATAGCGATATGCATTGTCTCAATGATTTTGGCTATAGAAAGGCTGGATTTGATTATCTCAAATCACTTTGATATAATTAAAAAACCTAGCCACATTACCAGGCTTTTATTCTTTTTTTGAAATATTATTTTTTGACTATTACATTAGCTCAGCTCATAATAGTCGTTTTTTCATTATTATCTGTCTCCCACATATTAGGATTTGTTCATGTCCTAAACGGAAAGTCTTCTGGTACATAATATCATTTGATTTGACTCAAACATTTCAAAACATTGGTTTGTCGATTGATAGGACTAGATGCATAAATTTTTCATTCCTCATTTCCGTATCTAGATAGCTGTTTGATAGTATGATAGTGTCATAGATATTGATTATTTAGAGTCAATGCTATCATCCTAGCTCATGCAAAAGCTGAACCATATCATATTCTATCTCCACGATCATTGTTTCATACATTTCATATATTGTTTGGGGTGCTGAGATATTTTCATAAAGTACTTTCTGCAAACGCCACACATATTGCCATATCTCTATCTATGTTGGTATCTTTTACTGCATCCTCTCGGAAAGACAAATCTTTATATATTCCGACTCCATATTTATTCAAAAAATTATCAGCTCTTTCTATATCATTCATTCCTGATGAAAATTCTAGATTACTTATATCTATAGGCCTAGAATATTTATCATTCAAATATTTGACCAAATATTGATCTGGCAATATACTCTTATTTTGAATTACACTCAAATCCAATTCTTGTAGTGGATCTATAGATATTCAATTTTTGAAAACACTAAAATATAGATTAGGTCAATTGGATACAAATCATGCTCATTTAGTTCATGGCTCTCCGCCACTATATCATATCAATTGTCATCTTTTGATTATATCCCCTTCTTTGATATCTATGCCATTCAAAAACATATATACAGATACATATCATCTTACATGAACAACCATTACCCAGTTTATTCCAAATCAATCTGTATCAGCTACATGATATACTACTCAATCACGAGTAGAATATACGGGAGTTCATTGTTTACTTCAGATAGCTATTCATCTATTGGCTACTCAGTATTGTTTTTCAAATTCTTTATCTCATCGATAACTATCTATTTGATATATCGGATATATTGGTCGTGCCAAATCAGTAGTTTCATTCAATGAATTATCATCCATTTCGTTTAGTGATTTTATTTTTTCATTTATATCAGCAGATGATTTGTATTTTTTTCTAGATATTTCATCTACAAAAAACATTACCATATCATCTACATCTTTTCTAGTTGTGAGTACTTTTGGAATATTAGCATCTTTTAGTTGTTTATTTTTATATATATCTATAAATTGCAATAAATAATTTTTCTTTTGTTGCAAGCTATCTAACTGTAAGTTATAATCTTTTATATCATTGTTTGTTTGTATCCTCATAATATTCAATTTTCTGATTTTCCCCAATTTTTCTTGTTCGCTTGCATCAAGATTGGTCATTAGATCGTTAAATTGCAGTAGCATAGATCTTACCAAACTTTCTCCAACTAATGTACGAGGTATATTATCAGATTTGGCCAATAGTTTTATATCATCTATAGTATCGGTTTGATTGTTGTATATTTCATTATCTAGCTTATACATAAAATTTGTAAATTGTTTTATGTATTCTTGTGTATTTTGTTTACCCTCTCTAGTCTCTTTCAAGGCTTCTGCAGTTTTTAATATTTCTTTTTTGTATACTGCTATCTTTCTCAAAGTATTAGCAACTTTTTTTGTAGTCTTGTTTATGTCTGTTATTACACGTACTATTTCAGCTCTTACTTCTCTATATTTTTCACTTATTTCTTTGTCATCTCATGCTCTTTCAGCTGCATCCAAATCATATAGTTGTTTGGTAATATCTTCTATACTTTTTTGCAAATCACTAATATTGCTCGATGCTGACTTTTCATCAAACATATTCAAATCATCTTGAGCCTGATACGATTCTTGTGCTGATATAAATCAAAAAAGATATATCAATCATATCACAATTATAATCAAATTTTTATTTATTTTTTTCATTTTATATGCAGTTGGTTAAAATATATATTAATTATATCTCAAACCACAAATTTATCCAATTTTTCATAAACTAAAATTCAATTAACAATTGACAATTATGAGAAATATTATATGGCTTACAATAGTTGGTTTTTTGTAATTATTAAACATACCCAATAGTTGTATTAAGAAAATTTTTTTTTCATCTTTTGAGCTAACTTTGAATATTTCTCGTTATCAAAAAATTCACGATTTTTGGAATCGTCGTCATTCATCACATAGACTATATGGTCTGGTATCAGGTGAAAATGAAGATGATTTACAGATTTTCATATTTTTTCTTTTGATAGACCGTCTCTAAGTAGTAGGCTAATATTTTTATAATGTTTACGTAGTTTTTTATCCCATTTATTTATCAAATCCATCATCTCTTCCAATTCTTCATGACTCAAAGATTTTAAAAGACAAATATGTCTTTTGGGGACTATCAATATATGGTCTGTGCAGTATTGTGCACGAGCTGGTATAACATAAAAATATTTACCAAAATCTAATATAGTATCCGCCTTTTCATTACAAAAAGGGCAAACGTGAGATTTTCATATTCTTTTCAATACATCTACATATTTATCCATAAAAAATATTACATTGTTAAATTGTTTCAGTATCAATCAAGCATTGTCATAGTTAAACATTGAAACAACGTAAGTATAATTATATTTTAAAATTTTGCAAAAATTACTATTTGGATAGAAATTATATAGTTATACAAGCAAATAAATTATTTTTTTATTAAACATCCAATATCCAATGTTTCGTCCCATATTTTCATGTCCTGTATTTGTTGACTATGTGTCACTACAAAAAATTTCATATTCCTAGATTTTACAAAGTCTTCAAGCATGTCAGCTACTTTTCATACGGTATCTTGATCAAGATTGTTTATAGTTTCATCTAAAAACAGTATAGGGGAGCGGATATAGCTAGAAATAGCAAGCATTCGTACAAGTTTTAATATAATTCTTTGTCCTCAGCTTAGACTTTTGACATCTCTAGTTCATTTATCATCCAATATTTTTATATCTAGCTCTAGTTTGTCTGAATCAGATTTATTTAGATCAAAGTTTATTTGATAATTTACAACTTGACTCAAAAAACTATTTATAATATCATTCAATATTGGTAGTGAATCTTGCAAAACAATCAACAATAACTCCTTAGAAAAAATTTGATATAAATTGTTCAATATCTTTTCTTCTTCTTGTAATTTTTTTATATATATTTTACCTTTTTTAAATTCTTCCAGTAAGCTTGTTATATCACGAATATTTTCTTTCATCTTGATATTTATATTTTCTATTTCTTTCACATTCTCAAAATTTGATTTATCAATTTGACTTGATATTTTTTCAAGCTCTTCATTGGTACTTTTTAATCTCGCACTTTCTACTTTCAACTTTTCTTCAATATTTTCTATTCTTATCTTGTTTTTTTCTATTTCAATTTTGTATTCTTGTAGCTTAGTAAACTCAATCTCCAATACAGATAATTCCTTATCTGTACTTTTCAAACTTTTATCTAAAAACTGATATTCTCTATACGTTTCTCATATCTTTTTATAGTCGATCTTGTTCAAAAAATCTTTTATCCAGTCTATCTTATCTTGCATTTCTTTTATTTTTTTCAATTTATCTTCACTATGCTCAATTGTTTTCTCTAAATCTTGTATATTGTATATTGAGTTTTTAATTTTAGTTTCGATATTTTCATCTTTTATTTTTTCATCTAATATTTTTTTTTCATCATATAATTTCTTTTTTTGCTCTTCTAAATTTTCAAAAGTCTTTTTATTTATTGCCTTGATAAAAGGGCAGTTTGTTCAAATTTTTTCACATTCAAATATTTCTTGTTCTTGCATATTTTTTTCAAATATTTGTATACTTTGTTCTAGTTTTTTCAACTCTTCGTTTCTCATATTTTTTTTATCTTCCAGATTTTTTATTTCATTTTTTAGTTTATCAATTTCTTTTTCTTTCAAAATTTCTGTATTTTTAATATCGGCATCTAGTCAGTCTTTTTGAGCTTTATATAAACTTCATTTACTCACAAGATCTTGTATCATATTATAATAATCTCATATGTTTGCGTCATCTCATATTTGTATTGTATCATCTTTTAGTCAGTTCAGATCTATTTTTTTGTTTTTTACTTGTTGGTTGATTTGATCTATACTCGATTGTTGCATAGTTTTTTGTTTTTTCAATTCATTTAATTTGGTTTCATCGAGAGATTTTATCTTTTCTTCAAAAATTTTTGAATTGTTTACAAGTTCAAGTTTTTCTTTATTCAACGATCTTTCTTGTGTCTGAATTTCTTCTTGGGTTTTTATCAAATTTTCTTTTTGGTTCAATATTTTATTATATTCATTTTTTGCTATCTCTATTTTTTTATCCAAAATCTGATTTAACTCTACAGGAAAATTGGATATTTCAAATTCATTAGCGTTTATCTTTTCTTTGATCATATCCATATCATCTACAAACTCTTTATACTGACTTATATCTATCCATTCTAAATCAAATTTCCCTAACATTATAAATCATTTTAAATATCCATCGATTAGATTTTTCAATTTTCAATCATATTTGCTACTATCTTCATTTGCTTTGATCTGAGCGACTATCTCTCTCTTTTTTTCCATTATTTTTTCTTTAGCCTCATCTATTCACAATAATCCAAATACATTCTTCAATACTTTTAGTCTATCTATAGGCAGCATTTCAAATATATTATCATTGTCTTGCATCAAAAAAACAGTACTCAAAAAAACTTCTCTAGGTTCCAAAAAACTATTCAAATGCAATTGTAAGTCGGTCTCATTTTTAAATTTTATTTCTTCTATATTTATAGTTAGATTATCAATCAAGTATTGTTGTATATCTAAATCTTCTATGATTATTTGGTTTTCTAAATTTTTTGATATTTTTGCAGTATCCAATCAATCAATTTTAAATAATTTGGATTGACAAGTATCTTTGCTTTTCCCCTTTTTTAAATTTCTTACGAGCAAATATTTTTCTCATTCAAATTCCCATATTAATTTTACAAATCATTCATTACTATTTGTATTTAGTATATTCCTAGCGGAATATTTATATAATCCATATATCGGCCCATCAAAAAACAAGAAACTTTTACCAGTCCCAATAGGCGCTTTAATCAAATATTTTCAATTATCAAAAAAAACACTGATTAATCTATCCTTGAATGGTCATATATTTTTATACGATATTGCTATTAGATCCACTTTTATTTATAATTTATTACATAAAAATAATCAATCTAAAGTTATTGTAATACTTGGGTTTTTCAAGCAAAAAAATCCCAACTAAAGTTAGGATTTTATTGTCACTTTGAGTATAGATAGTAGTATAATTAGATAGACAGGTTTTGATAACTCTTAATGACAAAAAATTTTCTACTTATTTCAGTATTTTGCTCTATCTCAAAGTTTCTCTTCTATTCTCATAAGTTGATTGTATTTGCATATTCTATCTGTCCTAGATGCAGAACCTGTTTTGATAAATCCAGTATTCATTGCTACAGCCAAATCAGCTATAAATGTATCTTCTGTTTCTCCAGATCTATGTGATATAATTACTTTCATTCAATTTTGATTAGCCATATTTATAGCACTAATAGTCTCGCTTACAGATCATATTTGATTCAATTTGATTAGGATAGAATTAGCCATTTTTTCTTTGATTCCCATTTCCAATCTTTCAATATTAGTCACAAACAAATCATCACCAACAAGCATTATTTTGTCTCACAATCTCTGAGTCATTTCTTTCCATCATTCAAAATCATCTTCAGCATGTCAATCTTCTATAGATATGATAGGATACTTATTTACCAAATCTTCATAATAATCTACCAATTGACTAGAACTCAAAAAATTTCAATCAACATTATATTTTCAATCTTTCAAAAACTCTGAAGCCGCAGCATCTATGGCCAATTTGATTTGATCAAAGTTGTATCAAGCTTTGTTGATAGCCTCCATAATAATTTTCAATGCTTCTTCATTTGATCCAAGGTTTGGAGCATATCATCATTCATCTCATACAGAAGTGACCATTCATCTACTTTTCAATATTTTCTTCAAATTATGAAATACTTCCGCTCACATTCTGATGGCTTCATGCAAATTGCTAGCTCACACAGGGACAATCATAAATTCTTGTATATCTACATTATTATCAGCATGAGAACCTCAATTTATTATATTNNTCATCATGGGATAGGGGAGAGTGTTGCCTTGAGTATTATTTAAGTATTCATAAATTCATTTTGATTCGCTATTGGCACAAGCAACCACAAATGCCATTGATACTCCAAGTATTGCATTGGCTCATAAATTAGATTTATTTTTGGTTCCATCGAGATCTATCAAAAATTTGTCTAAATTTTGATAGTTATCAAAATCTTTTCATTCAATTGCAGTTTTAACAATTTGATTTACATTATTTACAGCTTTGAGGACTCATTTGCCCAAATATCTTTTGGAATCTTCGTCTCTAAGCTCCAATGCTTCGTGTATTCATGTAGAAGCTCATGAAGGGACAATCGCTCTTCATTTGCTAACTTCTCATTTTTCATTCAATATTTCCAATTCTGTCTCTATTGTAGGATTCCCTCTAGAATCCAATACTTCACGTGAATGTACATTCTGGATTTTATACATTGTATTATTTTATAATCTAAAAAACCTTATTACCAAATTATAAGCTATTCATTATAAGCTTCATCAATTTTTTGATATACTATATTAGATACCTCTTGCAATGTACTTTGCAAAATATCCCAATTATATCATCTAGTCATTATACACAATAGATACGGATAATCAGGATAATAAATTATTCCACAATCATGTAATTGCATTCTTTCTATTCAATTATTTCCAAATATAGATCTTTCTCCAAATTTATGTGCAATTGAAATATCCGTATCAGACACTCATGCGTACAATCATTCTTTGAATCTGGTTTTTGTGAGCAAATCCAATACTAGTTGAGAGTTTTGTTTATTCAAATAAGATGAATTATATAATACTCTAAAAAACGCAGAGTAATCAACTACTCTTATATTATTATCAAATGCTCATTCTATAAATGGGGGAAACTCTATTCATATATCAGTAAAGACTTTCATAAAATAATCAAATTCAATATTATTCTCCAAAAATATGGATGCTTCATTATCAGAATATATTATCATATTTTTCAATATGTCTATTATCTTATATTTTTTACCTGCTTTTAGTTTTCACTCAGGCTTAATATTTTGTTTATAGTCATCCACACTTCCATTGACTACAAAAGTAAGTTCCTTTTCCAGCAGTCATATTTCCTGTTCAGATTTTTTAAAGTAAGCAATCAACAAAGGAAGCTTCATCAAGCTCGCTGGTGAAAACATTTCTTTTTGATTAATACCAAATTGGGTACCATTATTCATATTTCTAAAATATACAGACAAATGAGTCAAATCTCAAGCTCTAATTTTGGAGTTTTTATAATCCATAAGAGTATATTCTAGATTGATATGTTTGTTGTTCATTATTGTCTCTCAGTGTTTGGTCTCCAAAACAGGATTTATCAGGCCTATTTCTTTATCTTTTTCTAAATTTTTCAATCCCCAAAACACCAAAAACAACAACAGAATAATTACAATTATTATAAGTTTTCAACTATATTTTTTCTTTTCTACATTATCATCTGGCTTTTTATGTTCTTCCATTTTTTTATTTACAAACTAAATCAAACTTTGACCAGTCATCTCTTTGGGAATCTCTATTCACATAATTTTTAATATAGTTGGAGCAATATCAGCTAGTCATCAAGTTTTTTCTGTACTTTGTACCGTTCATTTGCTTATATATCGAAATGGTACAAGGTTTAATGTATGAGCAGTCTTTGGGCTTTCCAAACTTCACATCTCTTCACAGTTACCATGATCAGCAGTAATTAAAAGTTCCAAATCATTTTTATTACAAAAATTTATTATTTTATCTGTTATTTCATCTAATTTTTCCACTGCTTTTATAGCAGCATCCATTATTCATGTATGGCCAACCATGTCTCAATTAGCAAAATTTATTATTACAAAATCATAATCTCTAGCATTCATTTCAAATTGGTCATAAATTTCTTGAGCAGACATTTCAGGATCTAGATCATAAGTAGCTACTTTGTGACTAGGAACCAAAATATCTTTTTCTCCATCGTAAACAATTTGCTTATCTCAATTAAAAAATTTGGTCACGTGAGCAAATTTCTCAGTCTCGGCTAAATGTAATTGTCTAAGTTCTTTACTGGAAATCACTTCTCATAAAGTATTTTTGATATCATCATTTTCTACAAAAACATTTAATTTATAATCTGGATAATATCTTGTCATACTAGCAAAAAAAACATTTTCAATATTTTTTGTAATAAAATTAAATGTATTGTTTTTTTTATCTACATTCAATGAATGTTCAATTGCTTGAGTCATTTGTCTTGCTCTATCAGATCTGAAATTTAAAAAGAATACTGAATCTCAGTCTCATATTTTATCCATTCACATAAAGCTTACTGGTTTGATAAATTCATCTGTGAATCCATTTTCGTATGATTTGGCTATATATTCACTAGGAGTATCACTTGTTTCATTTTCTCCAAAAATTATTTCATCGTATGATTTTTGTACTCTATCTCGATTATTGTCTCTATCCATACCATAGTATCTTCCAGCTAGAGATGAAATCTTTACATTAGGATATCTTTCTAAATATTTTTCAAAATCTTTCATCAACTCCAACATAGAATTTGGTTCTAGATCTCTTCAATCTCCAAATAAATGCAAAAGAACTGGTATATCATTGGGGATAATGTCCAACATCTTTTTTAGATGAGAATCTGATCAGTGTACTCATCCAGGACCAAATATCTGTAATAGATGCAAATTGGATCAGTTTTTTTGACAATGTTCTATTCATTTTTTAAATATTTTGATCTTTTGAAATTCTCAATTATCAAACATATCTTGTATCTTGACTATGCTTTGTTTTATTATTCTTCCAGATCATATAGTGAGATGTCATATCTCCGAGTTTCACATCAAAGAGTCAGGCACTCATACAAATTTTCAATGTGCTCACAGGCTAGCATGATTAGATTCAAATAGTTTTTGAAATGTAGGCGATTTGGCTTGTGTTATAGCGTTTTCTTGAGGGCTTTTCTGATTTATCCCAAATCAGTCTAATATTACCAATACCACTTTCTTCATATTTACTCACAAAATAAATTAAAAATTATTAGAGTTTCTATCATTAGATATACAGTCTACTGTTCACATAACTTTTTTCAATATTTCTTTTATATTTTTGTATTTACAAAAAATCATTAAATATTTTGACTAAAATAATGTTTTTATAATAGATATTAAGCTAGTTTAGAATTATTGTTTTTTAGCAAGAATATATCAAATTTTGTCTGTATATTTATTTGGTATGATATCCAAATATCTATATATATTATTCAATTTATCGATCATTATATCGAGCCTTTTTTGGAAACTTTTATCTAAAATATGATATTCTATACAAATATTTTCAATCATATTTAAGTGACTATTTCACATATTCTCAATTACATCAAACTCACTTCATTCTATATCTATTTTCATTAGATTTATCCTATCAATTTCTCTATTATCTATATACTCATCTAGTTTTTGTATAATTACATTTGTTTGAACTCACATAGGATTCAAAAAATTCTTATTAAAGAAACTACTTTGCATACTCTTTTCAGAGTTAATAAAAAATTCACTTATTCCATTTTTATGCATAATAGCGCTGTTATTCCAATATATATCCATATGATTTATCCTATTTTGTGCTTTTTCAAAAGACTCTTTTACTGGTTCAAAAAAATGTATAATTAGACTCTGATTTATTTCTAGACAATATTCTGAGAAATATCCTAGGTGTCATCATATATCAAATACTATATTAGATTGTTTGATTATATTATCCAAAAATCAGTATTCTTTATTTTTAAAGATTTCATATTTGAGTGCTTGCTCGTATTTGTCCATTGAGGTATATATACATTTAAATATACAATCATTACTTCAAAAGACTAAATAATTAATCTTGAAATTCAATTAATTATATCTATACTATAAAATAACAAAACAAAAAGTCAAACAAAATTTTTAAAATATGAAAACAAAAAAATTTCGTACTCTACAATCCAAAATAATGATTGTAATGTCTTCATTGATTGTCGCTTATATCATTATTACACTACTGTTGCACATTTACACTCAATCAATACATGCAATCTTGATATCTTCGATATCAAGTTTTATCTTCCTGGTAATTATTCTTTACCTTTTAATTAGGCGCTATATTACTAGACCAGCTAGTATTGTTCTCAAGGTTATGAATAGTGGTGATGTAAATCTACTTTCAAATATTCGTTCTGAAAGAATCGATGATGAATGGGATTTGATTGCAGAGATGATAATAGACTACTATGAAAAGTCTAAAAAGCTACGGTCTGAGCTTGACTCCAAAAACAAGTTTTTTGATATTATTGCGCATGATCTTAGATCGCCTTTCAATTCTATAATAGGTATCTTAGAGTTGTTGGTAAATAATCAAGACGATTATAGTCAAGAAGAAAAAAACCATTTGCTTATATCTGCATTCAAGGCAGCTAAAAACAATCTTGTTTTGTTAGATAGTTTGTTGAAATGGGCTCGCCTGCAAACAGGTAGATGGTTGCCTAACAAAAGAATCTTTGACTTTGCCAAAATTGTATATTCTGTTTATACTTTGTATAAGGTAGAAGCTCTACAGAGAGATATTAGTTTAGTCTCCAATATCAAAGATTCTATATTAGTATATGGAGATGAAGATATGATTGAAACGATTTTGAGAAATTTGGTTTCAAATGCTATCAAATTTACTCAAAAACATGGATTAGTAACCATAGATGTTTGTATTGTAGATAATTATTTGCAAGTAAAAATCTCTGATAATGGCAAAGGAATGTCTCCTAAAGTTTTGAATAATTTATTCAAAATAGGGGAAAACGTGGTTTCAGTAGATATCAAGGGAGATAAAGGTACGGGACTTGGCTTGGTTTTGAGTCAAGATTTGGTAATAGCTAATAGTGGTAAAATCTGGGCAGAAAGTCAATTAAATAAAGGGTCCGACTTTTACTTTACTATCCCACTGTCTAATTAACTAATTAGTAAATAAATTATAGATCCACACGTTTTCGTTGTGGATTTTTTAAATTTGTCAATAATTATTGTTTTATTAATCCAGATTTTTTTGATTTATTTTCTATTTAGATTATAATCATATCGTATTTTATATTACATGATTGATATACTTTTATGCATTTAGATCATCTAGAAAGATTGGCAAAAAACAAGAAACCAATAAATAATACAAACTCTATATTTAAAGAAGTCAAAACATTAATAATAATTTTTTGAATAGTTTTTGTTTGAATGCTTATCTTTACAAATATCAATTTATTTGCAAATAGTTTGTCTGCATCTTTGAATTTAAATGATTCTCAATTAGTTCAATCTCGAGATGAAAACGCAATTCAAACCAATAGTTCTATATCTACTATTATACAAAGTAACTCAAAAAGATTAGAGGAAACTCAGTCTCTTATCGATCAATATTCTACTTATACTCAGATAGAAATACCTATATCTCCATCTACTGAAAGTATATTACAAGAAAGATTAAAACAATATGAATTTGATTTCAATACATTGCCTCCTACAAATAGATTGATTATACCATCTTTGAGTATGGATATACCACTTGTAGATAGTCAGTACAAAGATGCCAAAGATTTTACAATCCAAAATTTTGATAAGGAACTGATGAATGGAGTAGTCAAGTATCCTACTACACCTTATCCATGACAATGAGGTAATACTTTGATATTTGGGCATACATCTCAAGAACGACGACAAAAGAATCCTTATTGAACTATATTTTCTCAAATACCCAAACTTACCCCCTGAGACAAAATACAAGTCATACGAGAATGAAATCTACATGAATATATAGTAGAATATACACAGATAATTGTGCCTAGCAAAGTAAATTCACTTTTCCTCGAATATAATCAAAAATGAGATTATCTAACTCTAATGTGATGCTATCCACTCGGTAGAACAGACAAAAGAATTATGATAATGGCCAGAGAAATAAAATAGTTATTGACTTTGTCTTGTATATATATATATTATTATAAGATAAACAAAATTCATGAATTATGAATACGTATAGATTAGATCTTATCCTTCAAGCTGCAGCTTTTTTTGCCCAAGAAGATGGGGTATTTGAGAATTTTGCATATGATCTTAAAACAATTCAGTCTAAAAAAGATAGCTCTAGATTCGGAGATGTCAAAGAGATTGATGAGAACACTCTCGTAGAAGCTCTTATAAAACAGACAAAATGTGTTAGTGATGTTGCATTTTCAATTCTCAACAAGTATGAAGAAATTCGTACGGCAGATTGACCTGCCTTATTTAAATCAAAATGCTCTGAGTTTTATTCAGAGTATTTTTTTAAAATGAAAACATAGTTATAAAATGATATTAAGTAATATTTATGAGAATGTCTTTTATCATTGAAAAATAAGCATATCAGACTATAATAAAAAAAGATTTATATATTATAAATATAGAACATGGATTATAACAAGTTATCAGTAGAAAAGCATTTAGAATACAAGTGAAAATTATCAGTACAATCCAAAGTTCCTTTATCCTCAAGAGAAGATCTTTCTATCTACTATACTCCTTGAGTTGCTGAGCCTTGTAGATTAATAGCTAAAAATCCAGAACTAGCATATAAATATACATGGAAAAATAATTCAGTTGCTGTGATTAGTGATTGAAGTTCAGTACTTTGATTGGGCAATATTGGGTGATTGGCATGATTGCCTGTGATGGAGTGAAAGGCTATACTTTTGAAAGAGTTTGGTGGGGTAGACGCTATACCCATAGTACTTTCTACTCAAGATCCAGATGAAATAATTCGCGTTGTAGAGGCTATTTCTCCTACATTTGGATGAATAAATTTGGAAGATATAGCTGCACCAAATTGTTTCTATATCGAAGAAGAACTCCAAAAACGTCTTTCAATACCAGTTTTTCATGATGATCAGCATGGTACAGCAATTGTTGTCCTTGCATGACTTATCAACTCACTTAAACTTGTAAATAAAAATTTCTCAGATATTAAGGTGGTCCTTGCTTGAGCATGAGCAGCCGGTATAGCAATATCCAAATTACTTGTAAAATACTGACTTCAAAATCTAATTTTGGTAGATTCTCATTGAGCTATACATTCTGCTAGGGGAGATTTAAATAAATACAAACAATCATTATTGCAATATAATATAAATAATGAAAACTGATCCTTAAAAGAAGTAATTGTTTGAGCTGATGTATTTATATGAGTTAGTAGACCCAATCTTATACAAGCTACAGATGTTGAAAAGATGGCAAAACAAGCAATAGTATTCTCTCTTTCCAATCCTGAACCAGAAATTACTAGGGAAGAAGCATTAGCTGGATGAGCTTATATAGTAGCTACAGGAAGAAGCGATTTCCCTAATCAGATAAATAATTTGCTCGTTTTCCCTGGTATTTTTAGAGGAGCGTTAGATAATCGCATATCGCAGATCACAGATGCGCACAAAATAGCTGCTGCTGAAGCTTTGGCTAATTATGTTACAGATTTAAGTCCAAATAATATTATACCTTCACCATTGGATAAAAATATTGCAAATATTATTGCTAAAGCTATCTGAAAAATCCAATAGTCAGAATTTAATTTGATGTTTTATTTTATATTTATATAATCAATATGTATTTGGATAGAAATGAAATGGCATTTAGAAAAAATGAAAAGCCATTACTTGATAATGATCGTATATTTGTTTATCGTCCATGAAATAGAATATATCCTAATAAGAGATGATATGCAAAATGAGAAATTATCAAAGCTAGAATAATAGATGTTCCTGGGGATGATAGCAAACATATTCCGCCCGTATTTACAAACGATGTATCATTGCTCAAAATAACAGATATAAATAGTATAAAATCTTATGAATTAGATGATAAAGATAAAATATTAAACAATTTAAAATCAATATATACAAGCATAAAAGATTTTAGTATCTTAACTAAGATAGAAATGACCAAAGTATTATCATCCAACCTTTATGATAATTCCTTAGAAATCAAAAAATTATACGATGAATGAATTATTCAATTAGCTCAATTACCAGAAAATAATGCACAAAGCTTAGATGAATTATTAAATGCTAATAATTTTTCTCTAACTTTTATCAATCATGACTATGCCGGCATTACACCCAAGATGTGGAATTTTATTGCTCAAGAATATGGTTTGGATATCAAATCTAGTATGGTTATTATCAAGACTGAAAATCTAGCAAAAATATTTGAAGTACTTAGGTTAAATGACAAATATATTTGATGATGATTGTGAGTATGATTCAAAGACTTTGGTTGGGAATTTTTACGTTCTCAAAAAAATTATTTTGTAAATCCTATAGCAGATGCGATGCAATCTACAAATTTTGTTGCACATTTTGGAGATGAGATACATGGTTACAATTCAGATGCTACATGATATTGTGAAAGTTTGGAAGACAAATTTAAAGAAACTTGAACAAATCTGATCAACAAAACCATCGTTATGCTTGGTGCTTGATGAACAGCTAGATGAATTGCTTTAGAGCTTGTTCATAGAGGTATCAAAAAGTTGATTATAATAAATAGGACAATCGCAAAAGCACAATTTATAGCCGATAATCTCAATCAAATCAAGCCAGATATCGCAATAGCAGCAGATGAACAATTTATTTTCGATCTCAAAGAACATATAGATGCTATAGTTAATCTGACGACTAAATGAGCGGATGGAGATTTAGAAAATTTTTCTTGACTCACGCCTGCTAATTGATCGGTAGATGATAATATCAATTCAACACAAAACTTATTAGAAGATTTTTCAAAAACAAATCCCCAATTGATAGTTAGTGATATCAATTTAACCAAGACATGAACTACTCCTTTACTAGATATTGCAAAACAGATATGATTGTCCACTTTAGATTGAAAGGGCATGGTAGTATACCAGTGAGTAGATGCTATACGGACAGTTTTTGGTGATAAAATTATCCAAAAATGATGAACCAAAGAAGAAATTAGACAAAAGCTTATAGATAAAATATTAAAAACTAAAAAAGAATAAATCTATTACAGATAAAACGGATCATTATGATCCGTTTTTCTATTCCCAATACTTCTATTGCTATTTAATATGATATCTTTATAATATAAAAGTAAAAGTAAGATAAAATATCTTACTTCAAGATAAGAAAATTTTCGAGAACTGTTTTTGGAATCCACATAGGCTAATACTTGTGTAATATACAAAACAATAGTCTACCCTATAATATAGGGTAGTTTGTCTTCTTGTATATTATATTCGTTATCTTGTGTGGATTTTTTTTATCCAGCTAAGCTGGACAGAAACTACATCAAAAATCTTTATAAGATTTTTTGTGTCTTATTTTGTAAGAGTATATATCTGCGACGGACTGCAAGAGTACTCATACAATATCCTCCAATATCAACAAAATACTATGAAGATGTCCATCTGCGACGGACTGCTAGAGCGTCATCATAGAATTACAACTATTTACTACAAGTAAATGCAAAAGACAAAGAATTTTTTTACCAAAATAACAGGGTATAACTCGTTTATATCCTATGTTTTTGTAAATAAAAAAACGGACTATCACAGTTCGTTTTCGAATTAATTATTTAATCTCTTTTACTTCTGCCCAAGGGGTATTTGCGATATCAGTATTTAGTCATGATCAATGTGTCCATAGAATAATTAATAATTTTGTCATTCTTTCTGGATCATAAACTTGGCTAGTTAATTTTATTCAAAATTTACTGATATCTAGACTGATGTTTCATTGACTTATATCTATTTTACTTATACTTCATATATCGGGAGTTACTTTAAATTTTCTATTATCTAGACAGATTATTAATGGATCTGCGCTATTTACTATTTTTCATTCTATGTTTTTTCGTTTATCTCAAAATGGTTTTGGCCACATATCCAAAGTTTTGGGAAATTTTTTTTGAGTTATTTTATCTTTACTTGATAGAGGATAATTTATAATCAATGGTAAATCCTTGAAAGATTTTAGACTTGCAATAGCATTTTTGATTGATTGTATTTCAGGTCAGCTTTCTTTTATCAATTTTTCTTGTATATCATTTAATTCTGCTTTGGTTTCTTTAGTTATGTCTCAACTTGGATTTACCCTTTCTATAAATTTTTCCATTTTAATTTAAATTCAGTATTTAAATTTTTGTAAAGGATCTTATCAAAAGTATAATGTCTTTTAGTAAGACTTTGCAAATAATACTACTCACTTACTATTATTACCAGTTATTATACATTTTCATTCTCATATATATTTGGGGTTTATAAATTCCTCAAATGGATGACATCTGATAGTGGCTTTGGTTTCATTTTGTATTTGCAAAGCTGTTTCAGTACTTCAATCTCGATGAGCCATTACAAATCATTTTTGGATTTTTTCTTTAAACTCATCATAGTTATCTACATAATATGTATTATCTTCTCTAAATTTTTTGTTTTTCTCAAAAAGATTAATTTGTATTTCATGTAGGATAGGGGCTATTTTTTGCCCGGCTTCTTCAATTGTGATAATTTCTTTTTCTCCAGTATCTCTTCTGTATAACTCTACATTCCCATTGGCTATATCTCTAGGTCATACAGCTATTCTTAGTGGAACTCATTTCATTTCCCATTCATTAAATTTTCGTCACATAGATTTTTTATCATCTTCATCTATTTTGTATGTTATTCTAATCTGATCATCAAAATATTCAGAACCAAATTTTAATCTTTCTGAGTTGCACTTTTTTGTGAGTGGGTTTAAATATTCTTTTATCTGTTTTAGTTCTTCCTTATTTTTAAATATAGGTACTATAATTACATGTAATGGTGCTAATGCTGGTGGCAAAACCAATCACTTATCATCACTATGCGACATAATCAAACCTCATATCAAACGAGTACTTACTCATCGTGATGTTCATCGTACATAATCAAGTTCATTCTTATCATTTGTAAATTTCACATCAAAAACCTTACCAAAATTTTGACCTAGATTGTGAGATGTCCCTGCTTGCAATGCTTTATAGTCTTGCATCATAGGCTCTACTGCATACGTTGTCAATGCTCCAGCAAATTTATCATGTTCTGGTTTGGGTCCAAGTACTGGTGATATTGCCATAAAATTTGTAGCGAAATCATTATATACTCTATGCATCTTCCTAGCTTCTGTTTCTGCTTCTTCATATGTAGCATGTGCAGTGTGTCATTCTTGCCACAAGAATTCTGTAGTTCTCAAAAATATTCTCGTTCTCATTTCTCGTCTTACGATATTGGCTCGTTGATTGATCAAAATTGGCAAATCACGATAGCTATTTATCCATCTCTTATAACTATCCCAAATGATAGTTTCAGACGTGGGTCTCACAATCAGTTCTTCATCGAGTTTAGCTTCTGGATCTACAATCAGCTTTTTATTATCATCGAGTTTCAGTCTATAGTGTGTCACTATGGCACATTCTTTTGCAAAATGTTCTACATGGTCAGCTTCTTTACTCAAAAAAGACTTTGGTATAAAAAGCGGGAAATAAGCGTTTGTATGTCCAGTATTTTTAAACATTACATCCAGTATTTTTTGGATATTTTCTCGTATACCAAATCCATACGGTTTGATCACCATACATCATCTTACAGATGAATTTTCTGCTAAATCTGCATTTTGTACAATATCATTGTACCATTGGGAATAGTCCTGTGCTCTAGGTGTAATTGCCATCCTAATAATTTATAATTTATAATTTAAAATTTATCACTTCCAATTATATAATAAAAAAAAATCTGATTTCACTACAAAATTTAAATTAACCCATATTATTGCCATATTTTATTATAAATAAAATTGACTTGACTTTGAGTCGCTAATATCTAAAAACACTATCGCTAAATCAAAGGAATATGGAAAAACAATATCCAGTGTGGATTATGGTCCTCTTAGCTATGGGAGTTATGATGCTTATGTTTCATCCCATCCAGAGGCCACTTGAAGGTTCCATCAATCCTGTTGATGAAGCGATGCAATCGTTATCGTTTGATGCGCCTGTGTTTGCTTTATCTCCAGGATTCGCCCGGTGATGGCTATCCTCCTTAGTTGTCCCATGTCGTTTTACTACGACAATGAAGGACTGATAGCCTAATTTAGTAGGGTAAATAGGACACAACGATCTACTTGTTTTCTTAGATCGTATACCCGAAAGTCATTATTTGTGACACCCCCTGCCATAACCGTATCGGCAGGGGATTTTTTTTATTATTTTTTTTGTCATTGCGAGGAGTTATATTTGATTAACGACGCGGCAATCTTTTGATTTACCAGTCGCTACCCACTATTTTGCCTATATAAAAAATCTTATAAAAAGACTTGACATTGTATAGTAACTAATTATAAGATATATCGCCATCAAAAGATGACCTCTATCTTACCACCCGGTAACTAGTAGTAATGGGGAAAATAAATAAAAAAAATCAAAAAAATCCGGATATGAAAAATCGCAACAAGAATTCCGGTAAGTCAGCCTTTTTTGTTGGCTTTACCTAGCAATGATTAAGTTAGGATAGATGGAAGTCCACCCAAATGGGGGATGAGCTAAATAAACCAGCACCCGGACCGCCCATTAATAGGGCTAAAGCTGGAGCATTCTATCCGCTGTTTAGTATTTATAAGATAAAAAAGTATCCTCCGGTTTCATCGCCATCCGCCCGAATAAAAACAATTGCGGAAATGGCACCCGGCAACGCACGCGCACTTAGTTTCCCGAACTCGGAAAGAGCTGAGAAAAAAGACTGATCAGTTCAGTAAAAAATAGGGAAAATCGCATCCGTGCAATATATCCGGAGGAAAATTAGGGGAGCCCAACGCAGTGGCTTTCCCTCGAATCGGGGCACGGCCCCATTGTAAAAACGGAAGAACTAAGGGGACTTCCAGTCAAAGGGACAATTGTTCCCAATGGCTTACCGGTAAATTCATCCCGGCCTCTAGTCAGGCTAATCTTACTATAAGAGTGCACATTATGGGTAAGATTCAACTGGCGATTAAAACCGAGTCGGTAGAATTCTACTGACTCACTATAGCTCCAGCGAACGTATGCGTCGCTGGAGTTTCCATTTATTCTAAAAAAAAGTTAAATCTTTCAAGATTACAATTTGGAGTTCTATAATTTAGGAGCTCCTTTTTTTATTTTTAAAAAACATTTGCAGATTTTTCTCGGAATGATATAAAATAATTAGTAATTTGTGGTTTTTTAATTCGTTAATTGTTACTATGTGTTGAATATTCGCATATAAATGATCCAAAACTGATGCACAAAAAATTCTTCTCCACTGACTTCAAAGATTAGAATATCGTGGTTATGATTCAGCATGATTATTTGTTTGAAATGAAAATTGAGATACACAACTTATTAGGTCTGTTTGAAAAGTATCATCACTTGTAGAAAAAGTAAATAAAGAAATCCAGACTTTAGATTTTACTTTCTGAATAGCTCATACACGTCGAGCAACACATGGATGAATTACAGAAAATAATTCACACCCACATCATAGCATGAATAAAGATTTCTATCTGGTTCATAATTGAATCATAGAAAATTATCATAAACTCAAACAAGAATTGATCTCCAAATGATATAAATTTTATTGAGAAACAGATAGTGAAGTAGTCGCTAATCTACTGCAACAATACGATACATGAAATTTTCTTACGACAGTAGAAAAAGTTCTTTCACTTATTCGCTGAGCATATGCACTTGTTATTGTCTCTACCAAATATCCATGAGAGATGATAGCTGTGAGACTTGGTAGTCCATTAATTTTTGCATACAGCCAATCAAAAGATTTTTATTTCTCATCTGATCAACAGGCCTTGGCTTGATATGCAGATAAATTGATTTACTTAGACGATGGAGATATATTACATATACAATCAGACAACTACCAAATCAAATCTTGATGAATCAAAATTTCTAGAGAAATAGAGGATATGGACTTGGAATCATTGGAGGTATCCAAATGAGATTATAAACATTTTATGCTCAAAGAAATATACGAACAACCAAATATTATTAGAAGAATATTTAAATGAAGGGTCGATTTTAATAATTACACTATGAATGCAGAAGCATTTCATGGTATGCAAAACGAAAATTTTCAGAAAATAGTTTTTGTTGGTTGTGGTACTTCATATAATGCATGATTACTATGAGCGTATTGGATCCAAAATCTGACATGAATGCAAGCAGACTGTGAAATAGCTAGTGAATATGAATACAAAAATATCCATGTTGATGATCAGACTTTGTTTGTTTTTATTTCACAATCATGAGAAACCGCTGATAGTATAGAAATTTTGAAATTATTAAAAAATAGAGGAGCGCACACTTTTTGAATTGTAAATGTTGTTTGATCTACCATTTCACGTCTCACTGATTATTGATTGTTTACAAGAGCAGGAGCAGAAATCTGAGTTGCATCTACCAAAGCTTTTACTGCACAGATCACTTCGATATTACTGCTTGCATTATTTCTAGCAAAAAAGAGATGATTGGGTAAAGCTAAATATGATAAAATTATAACAGAGCTTAGCAAGGTACCAACTAAGATAGAAGATATTTTGGAGCAGAGTAGTAATATACGCAAAATAGCACAAGACTTCACTCAATACAAAAATTTTTTTTTCCTTGGTAGACATTATCAAGTACCAATCGCCCGTGAATCATCACTCAAACTCAAAGAAATATCTTATCTTCATTCAGAATTTTATCCAAGTGGAGAGCTTAAACATTGACCATTAGCGTTAATTGACAAAAATATTCCATCAATACTTTTCTCTCCCAATGATTTATTGTTTGAAAAAAATGTTTCTTCCATACAAGAAATCAAAGCAAGAGATTGAATAGTTTTATCTATATCAGATAAACAAATTCAAAACTCTGACTATAATATTAAAATTAATCAAACTATAGATGAAATTTATCCTTTTCTCACTGCTGTTGTATGACAATTATTGGCATATCATATAGCCGATATATTATGAAAAGATATAGATAAACCTAGGAATCTAGCAAAAAGTGTGACAGTAAAGTAATAACTAGTCATATTGAGCGAAGCGAAATATCCAGGATAATAAAAAAATATAAGTTTTAAGTTGTTTTTAAAAAAATCAGGCTTCCTACAAACGAAGCCTGATAGATCGGGTACACTTAACCTATTTAGATACTTTCATAGGATTTCTTCCCGAAAAAAAGTCTCACCATATCTAGTGAATGACAAAAATATAAATATAGGTTAAATGAATACAACAGAAAAAGTGAATCTGTAATAAGTTTTTTATTTCCAAAGATTTCCTATCATATCTCGTATAGATGGCTTGTTTATGATTATATCTTCTTGTGGTATTTCTGTATTTAATGTTTCTATAATACGCAACATAGATGGTTGCTCTTTGTTGAAATATCAGTCCATAAAATCCTCATAAGAAATATCTCGATGTTGGCAACTAGAATTTGTATAAGATCACTCTAGTTGTCATTGCATACAAGGTCTGAGTTCAATTTCACAAGGATAATTTATAAATCAATTTTTGTATCTATATGCTTTTACAAATTGTCAGTTCAATACTATACTTCATCGTGGAGATACGCAATTGGGTCTTATAAGTTCTGTTTGATCCACGCTATTGCTTTGGGTTTGTAAAGAAGTATCTACATAATTGTCTCGTACTGTATAGGCTATATCTACTGAATTTATTTTTCATTGATTATCAAAATATTCTCACTTATTTATTGCACTATTTTCATCTGGTTGAATTAGCGGATCTATTTTTTTTTCATTATAAGTGATTACTTCTTGTTTGTTGTATATATAAGCTATGTCAGTTTTACATGATTTTTGTACAAAATTTCATCATAGAAATCAATCATCACATACTCTTCTTTGTATATTACAAACATCCGGGACATCTTTTCTTTGCTCATATGCCAATACAGAGTCTCAATGTTCTATAATTTTTCATCGAGGAGCTATACAATTGTTTCCAGTAAGTTTTTTGGCTTGTATTATAATTACTACTCAGGTATTAACCACTCATGTGTTAACTACTCATGTATTGATTACTCAGGTATTAGCTATTCAAGTGTTAACCACTCATGTGTTAACTACTCAAGTATTAACTACTCAGGTATTAATTATTCAAGTATTAACTACTCATGTGTTAACTACTCATGTATTGATTACTCAGGTATTAACTATTCAAGTGTTAACTACTCATGTGTTAATTTTTCAGGTTCAAAAAATACTTCAAGTAGTATAGTCTTTAAATAAATAATCCCATTTATTTGGGGCTCAGTGTTCATTGGTTTCTTCGCTTACATTATGTTCAATTCACCAATAATCTATAAATACAAATTTTAGTTCTTGATCTTGGCTCTGTATTTGTACTTTATCTATATAATTTACAGCAGAAAAATATATACTTATAACCAAAAACAAACTAAGTCATATAATTATAAATATCAAAAAATTGTATAAAAATCTGATTGATATTTTTTTGTTTTTATTTCAATAAAATCTGTGCTTATATTTTTTCTTTGATATTTTACTTACCATTTTCCAAGATAAGATATAAATATGATTTATCTATTATAATTAGATTCTGTCTAGATGCAATAAAAATTAACTAATTAAAAGATTAACGAATTAACTAATTTTTAATTTTTTAATTTTTAATTAGCTAATAATTCAGTTTCCCAAACATTCATCTCCATTGTAAGCTACTACAATTTGTCATGGTGCAATTGCCCATTGCTTTTCTTCAAATTCAATCTTTACCTGATTATTTATTATTCAATCTTTATTTTTGCTTAGTACTCAAGGTTTAGGTTCTTGTCTATATCTTATCTTTGCTTGTATCTCCAATGGTAATTTATATTGATCAGCAATCCAATGTCGATTGTTGGCATAAATTATTTTTTGGTTCAACAATTCTGATCATTTTGATCATACATATATAATATTTTTTTTCACATCTATTTTGTTTACATACAAGTCCGGTAATAGATTTAATCAGCGTCTTTGTCATATTGTATAAAACCAAGCTCAGTCATGTTCTCAGATTTTTTTTCATTCTAGATTTATTATATCTCATTTTTTATGTTTCAATTTTTGTTCTAGAAAAGTTTTGATCGGAATATTGCCTACAAAACATAGCCCCTGGCTATCCTTACGTTCAGCATTTGGTAATCAGATTTTTTTGGCAATTTTTCTTACTTCGGCTTTTTGTAATTCTCATATTGGAAATAAAGATTTGCTCAATTGAAATTGATTTAATCCACTCAAGAAATAACTTTGATCTTTATTATAATCTATTCATCTGAAAAGTTTCATTGTAACACTGTTTGATTGTTTCATTGCAACAATACGAGCGTAGTGTCATGTAGCAATACCATCAAATCAAAGATCTAGAGCTTTTTTCAAAAACACATCAAATTTTATTAAATTATTACAAAATACATCCGGATTTGGAGTTATTCATTTTTTATATCCATCATATATATAATCGATTATTTTTTCATTATATTCTTTGATTAAATCAAACGACAAGATTTCTATTCATAAAAATTTTGCTACTTTTATTGCTTCATTTGCGTCTTGATATGTTGTGCAGTTTCACAAATTAGATATATAATTTTTCATAAATCATGCGACTACATCATATCATTGTTCTTTTAGTAGGTAGGCAGATACTGCAGAGTCTACTCATCAACTCAATCATACCAATATTTTTTTCATACAATATTTTTTTTATAAAAACTCAATACTTATAAAAATTAAATTTATATAAACAAGTCTGATTTTTTATTATAGTATTTTATCAAAAATTTTCTTCTTGGTAGAAACAAAACAGTTCATGTAATTGAAATCATATTTTATCTCTGATATCTTCTATAGGAGTTAGTCATTCTTCAAGTTCTTGTATTTTGTCATCTTCTTCCATTTTTTTAAATATTATATAAACAATATTTATTATAAATAAAATATATATTTTGTCAAATATTAACTTTGTCCTATTGATAAGCTAATTTACTCGTCATATAATATATTAGTAATTTACAATTATTTTTTTATAAACAAAAAAACTTCTTACAAATAGTAAAAAGTTTTTTCGTTTGTAGTTTTTTTACTTTTTTTTAGGAGCAACTTTCTTCACAACTTTCTTTACTGCTTTTTTAACTGGTTTTTTAGCTACAACTTTTTTAGCAGGAGCTTTTTTTTTAACTACCATTGTATTTTATTTAAGAAAAAAATAAAAGAACTAAAATAATTAAATAATTTTAAGAAATTTTCATATAACAAATCTATAGTTCGAGTCTAATAAATCTCTTTGATCAAAATTTTTTAAATTTCTTCAATCGATTTTGTACCTAATTATTTAAAAAAATCAAGTGATTTTTTGTTAGTTATTATGCTATGTTATTCAATATTATTTAAACTACTATTTTTAAAAAAAATAATTAGATGTTTTTTTGATTATTTTTCTAGAAAATTATTTTTAATTATACCAGGCTTAGTCTAGTATATATTGACGTTGATTAATCTAATTATTTTTTTCGATCATTATGCAAGCGTTTGCTATAAAATTTATTTTATTTTTTTGACAAAAAGAAATTGCTTTTTTACTTTCACTTCATGGCTGCATTCGTATTTGTTTAATTTCATCTTTTGACCTACTATTATTTATGATCAAAATTTCTTCTAAAATCTTTTCAGTAATTTTTGGAGGTACTACAAAAATCACAGTATCTATTTTTTTATTATAAGATGATAGATTTTTATAACATTTTTTTCCCAAAATTTTTTCTTCGTTGGGATTTATAGGTATGACATTATATCCATTATTCAACAAATTTTCAAAAACTTTATATCAATATTTATTTTTATCATTACTAGCTCATACTACAGCATAAGTCAGATTTTTATTTATCATTTTTTATCAAAAGTTTTTAAAAATAATTATTATATTACATCCAAAAATCTACATTCAATCTTTCTTACACCAAATTTTGGATTATGAAATTTTACTATTGCAAGATTGTTCCATATTTCTAGTACATATCATGTGCCAAATAATTTATGTCTAACTATGTCTCACTCATCAATATTATAAGATTTTTCGTTTGATCAACCACTGCTCAAATCATATTTTTTCAAAAGTTCCATAGGTATTTCATCCAAGAACCTACTCGGTGGATTCATTTTAGTTTGTCATCGTGTCATTCTACTGTATGCATGTGAAAGAAACAAAATATCTTTTGCTCTAGTTACAGCTACATACATTAGCCTTCTCTCTTCTTCTAATAACTTAGGTTCCATTATGCTGTTTGAAAGTGGAAATATATGATCTTCCAATCAAGCAACAAAAACCACAGGGAATTCCAATCATTTACTAGAGTGTATAGTCATCAATTTGACCACATCTATATCTCCATTTTCATTTTCCATTACATCAGACAAGAGAGTTACTTCTTCCATAAATTGTCTAATTGTATTTTCTCATTTTTCTACATATTTAGATGCCATATTTATTATTTGTCATATATTCTCATATTTTTCATCTGCTTGGATTTCTCATCATTCTTCTTTGACTAGATAGTCTCTATATTTTATTTTTTTAACTAATATTTCTATAAATTCTGATGGAGTGTTAGATTTTAGTATTTCATTCAACTGTAATGTAAGATTTACAAAATCATGAATTCAATTTTTTGCTTGAGGCATAATTTTTATATCTATCTCATTTTTATTTATGCTATGCAAAACTTCTCCCAATCATAAATTATTTGTTATAGCATATTCTTCTATTCTATCCAAAGTAGTTTTTCATATTTTTCTATTGGGGATATTTAATATTCTTTTGAGTGATATATTATCTGATGGATTGATTATATATTTTAGATATGCTATAATGTCTTTTATTTCTTTTCTTTCGAAAAATTTGAAAGCTCCCCATACTTTATATGGTATCCCTTCTTGTATAAATATTTGTTCAAAAACTGATGATTGAGCATTAGTTCTATATAATATTGCTATCTGTCATCGGCTCTTTAATTTGCCTCAATCTTTCATTTTTTTGATCATGTCTATTATATTAGCTGCTTCATCTGTTTCGCTTCAGTGTATGAGTATGGTTATTTTGTCTCATCATTCTCTATGTGGAACAATTTCTTTTTTATACTGATTTAAATTATTTTTTATAATATGATTTCATGCATGTACTATATTTGGACGTGAACGATAATTTATTTGCAATTTAAACATTACTATATCTGGCCAATATTTTTTTACATTCAAAAAATTTTCCATCATAGCTCATCTCCATCCATATATACTTTGGAAATCATCTCATATCAATGTAACATTAGATCAAGATTGTGATAATGTTTTGATTAGTTCAAATTGAATCCAGTTGGTATCTTGAGCTTCATCTACCAATATATAATCAAATTTATTTTTTCGTTTATTAGCTACCTCTTCATTTTTTCTAAATAATAAATATGGTAGTAATAATAAATCATCAAAATCCAATATATTGCTTTTTTCCAACTCTTTTTGGTATTCTTCATAAACTTTTCCCATGCTTTGATCATAGTCAGATTTTATATTTTTCAAAAATATTTTTGCATCAATTCAGTTGTTTTTTTGTGTAGATATAAATCATTTCACTTCATTTACTTTAAATATATCTTGCAAATTTAGCCTTTTTAGAACATCTCTTATCAGTGTTTGTGATTCTCCCGTATCAGCTATAGAAAAATTTTTATTATATTTCATTCAGAGTTTATCTATATCTTCCTTTAGTATTTTCAAAAATATGCTATGGAATGTTCATATCCGTTTTAGATCATTTGTAGAGTTTAGATTTTTCTTTGTTATAGTACTATTGCTTTGCATAGCATTCAAAAAAATATCTAGATCATCTCTTTCTCATTCTTTACTTTCTTCTATTTCTTTTGGGTCACGAGATAAATTAGATAAATTTATTTCCTCAGAGATTTTTATGAGTCTTTCTCTCATTTCATTGGCAGCTTTGTTTGTAAATGTCACTGCTAATATTCTATTAACTTGGATATCACATCACCATATCAAATTGGCAATTTTGTATGTCAAAACTCTAGTTTTTCAACTACCAGCTCAAGCTATAATCAGACTAGAGGTATCTTTATATAAAGCTGCTTTTGTCTGTTCTTCATTCAATTGTGATGCTATATATTCTTTGATATTCATAAATAAACTTTCAATACTAAAAAACTTTTAATCTGACATTCCAGCATCAAGTTTTGCTTCCGGAATATATAAAAAAATATTATTTTACCTCTTTTAACTTTTCACTTTCTAGTTTCAAATCATAAAAAAATTTTCATTTGATATTGTCAGAAAAATATGTAATTTTTCACTACGCCCATATTGGGATGTATATTCAAGGAGAACCATTGAAATTGGTGAATCAGGGGGCCCTATTGGCAAAAATGCGATTATCTAGTGGAAGAATCTTCCGTGCCAGCATGCCGCGCTCATACGGAGATAGGCCTTGTACACATAGCCCTGATTTGAGAGATTTCAATCTCTCCTTTTTTATTTATTTTTATTTTACATTTGATTCTACATTTCAAATATTTGACAAACAAATATATTTATATAATATATATGTACTTTATTGTTTATATATGAATATATGAAAATGCTAAAAGAAAATAAATTACATGATATTGACGCCAATATCCCTAAAGGTAGTTGTGACAATGCTATTATTGATGTCCTTACGGCTAAAAATATAGATCAACTATCTTGGTTGAAACACACAGAAAATGGAAATTTATTACTGACCTATATAGAGGATTGAGAAGAAATAAAAATTGTTCTTAGCAAAGAATGAGATTTTTTTAAGAGTGAATCTTTTTCATGAATTTATGAATTTGATTGAAATAATTTATATTATTTATGAAAAGATGATTGATTATTGATTTTTGATGGTAAAGGTCGAGGCCTTTTGCAAGATACATCCAAACTTAGCTCAAAATTTAAAAACCAATTAAAAGAAATGTTGGCAAATCAGATTGATGATCAATCTTTAAAAGATATTATCAAATATCGAGATCTAGATTATAACGGTTGGATGCCTCCTGCAGATGAAAAAGCAGAAAATGATTTGATACAATATATATTCGATACAGCAACACAAAAAAAAGTTCTAATATCAGATTTTATGTTAGAAGAACTTAGATTTTTTTTGGAAGATGAATGAATTATTAGCGAGAATTCTGGTATAGATTATTGAGATCCATGATACACTCAAAAAACAAATAATAATAAAAAAGTTGAAAACATCATAGATTCTTATCTAGACTCATTAAAAATTGATATAAATTAGCATTATTATTTGATTATCAATTCTTCTTTATTTTTTTCATATATATCTTTGATATCTTGTGGATTTTCATAATTAGGAAACAGATATTGTCATACTTGTATTTCTATATTTATAGTATCACTAATTGTATTGTTGTTTTGTATTCGTTTTTGTATAATTTCATTTTTATATCAGTTATTTATCATTATTTCCACGATTTCATCTTCATTCATTATATGATAGTCTCATTTAGGTTTTCTTCTATTTTCTTCATACATTTTATGTCAGTCTTTGATTGCTAATGCCATTTCCCAAGCATCTTTTTCATCTTTATCTGGATAGAAATAATTATTGTTTATTACACAATCTGTATCAGTCTCTTTGGAAAGTAAAATAATCTGATTGTTTATTTTTTTGATATCTGTTAGAATGTCTTCATTTTGAGCAATTATTTCCAGAAATACATTTTCTTTTCACAAAATTTCTTTTAATATATGTATCAATTCTATCATATTATCTTGACTATCTCAGTTTAGTATCATCTTACCAAGCCAAGATTCTTCTCATCATACAATTGCTATTATTCATTGGTTTTTTTGTCTGAGTATAGAGATATCTATTTTGGGTTTGAATTTTATTCATTGTTGATTGGCAAAAGATACTAATTCCATCAAATTGTGATATCAGTCATTATTTTTTGCTATCAAAACTATATTTCAAATTGTTTTTGGATTGTTGATAGAGTTGATATCCATTACAAATCAAAACTCTGTACCTATTATGGGTTTGATTGATGATTCCAAGGCTAATAAATAAAAATTTACAGATCCGTACATGCCATTATAATCTGTTATAGCTATAGACTCCATTCACAAAGATTTAGCTTTGGCTATTATACTTTTCGGTTTGCCTATTGCTTCCAAAAAAGAAAATGAGCTATGTCAATGTAGGTGAGTAAACATCTTTATATTTAGAATTAAAATTTTTATTAACAATAATAAATTTCTTATCACTTTCAACTATAATCTGATACCTATATATTATTTTATCCTTTGAAATTATCATATATTTATATATAACACAAAACCATTATATTATTTATTGTATTTATTTGAATATTATGAAAAGGTTTATCAATTTTGTCAGAAATTTATTTTTGCTTATTATTTTTTTGTGATTTGGATTGGCTGCTGATCGAAATTTACCATGAATAGATATCATCTCTCGTCAACAACGAGGAGCAGACGAATCTTTGAGGTATTATTCTTGACAGGTGATTAGCGCACCTATAGATACTAGCAAAGAACAATATCTCAATGAAGTAAAAGAAGTAGATTCCAAAGATTTAAATCGAATTAGAGCTAATTACCAAAAAGAAGTAGCTAATAATTATTTAATATCCAATTATCCTAATGAGTCCAAAGTTGATAGATTCAACCAATATTTTGGAGATAAAAGATTAAAGCGAACTGAGAGTATCAAAAACAACAAAACAAAACTTGTAGTTCATCATACTGCAATGANNGATAAAAAATCAATCTGATGCAATCAAAGAAATTCAAAATATTTACAAATATCATGCAATCAATAGATGACGATGAGATATATGATACAATTTTATTATAGATCCATTTGGTAATATATATGAATGAAGAGCAGGATGAGAATGAGTGATTTGAGCCCATATCAAGCGAAACAATTCTTCTAGTGTGTGAATTACAGTTCTATGAAATTTTGATGAACAAAAACTAAGCCCGGAGGCTCTAAAATCACTAATAAATTTACTTTCTGCTCTTTCTAAAAAATATAATATCAATCCATACTCCAAAGTAATGTATCACAAAGATTTGGCCGATTTTCCATATATACAACATAAAGAGTGATATGCAATATGATGACATACTGATTGATGAAACACAGCTTGTCCATGAGATAATATTTATACTTTATTACCTCAAATTAGAAAACAGATTGCTGATACATTAAATAATAATTCTTCTTTTATCAATACTAGTTCAACTCCAATATCTGAAAAACTAATTTCATATATCACTAATAAATGAGATATCAGATCTCAGCTAACATATCTATGAGCCAAACAATTGCGCGAACAAATGCAAAAGTCTATACAACAAATGAAAGAAAAATATTGAATCAAAAAGTTCAACCCAAAATCAATTCCCAAAACAGTTTTCAAAATTACAAAAGATGAAGCAAAAGCTCTTGTAAATTGAGATATTAGCGTCTTGTTGTATGATCTTACTTTTGATTTTGATAAATATCAAATATCTTGTTTATGATCTTGTAGTTTTGATTTAGACTCCAACATATACAATTCTGCATTTGCTGATATTGCTATTGTAAATAATCAGATTGTATTAAAAATATGATCCGAATCTTATGTGTGAGATAATTTGATAATAAATAGTTCCAAAGGATTGATTGCTTTTAGGAACTATTTTAGAAAATCTTATTATTCTAAACCATGGAATGTTTTTAGATGAAAAATATTTATCAAAAACCAGCCAGTAAAAGATAAAAATTGAAAACAATCCAATAGATTTGCTGTGATAAATAAATTATCATTTACTGACTATATGAAATGAATAGTCGAAACAAACGATTCAGAAAGTGTAGAAAAAAATAAAGTCATGTCTTTGATATCCAAATCATATGCAATTTTTTATTTAAAAAATACACATCCCAATATCCCATCTTGATCAGATTATAATGCAGTAGATGACCCTGCAATTTTCCAAAAATATGTTTGAGCTTGAGCTGAAATCACTCTCAAAAAACGACCCAAAGCACTTGATTCTACCAAAAACATTTTGGTGACATTTGATTGATATGTTCCTATCTTGCCATACTTCAATTGTTCTCCATGATTTACATATTCTGCTCAAGAAAAATGGTGACGAAACGATACGCCATATTTGATAAGTAATCTAGATATTGCAAGTTGTAAAGATTTTAATTGACATTGAGTCGGTATGAGCGGAAAATGAGCCGAATATCGAGCAACTAAATGATGGAATTATAAAGAAATATTAGATTATTATTATCCATGAATAAGTATAGATAATTTTTAGAACTTTTTTATAAGAATGCATTCAATATTAGAAAAATTATTTACATGAAATGCCAATCAGGCTAGTGAGCAAATTATAAATAAATATCAAAAAAATTGATTTGCTATAGTTAATTTTTTATATTTTGCTATTATAGTTGCACAAAAATTATTTGATACACACAAAAAGACAGTCACACAAAAAGAATATAAAAAAATTATATTAAAATCAGATTTTCTTTTCCCTGATGGTATCGCATTACAATTATACTATTATATAGCAAGGTTATTTCACAAGATAAGTTCCCCAGTATATCGATTGAATAATTTAAATTGAACTGATTTTGTTCCATATTTTTTGGATTATATCAAAACAAAATTTGGTAATCAAAAAATATGTTTATTGATGTTTGGTACCACGCCTATCCATCTAAAAAAATCCAAAGAATACATATCTTATAAATGATACAATGTCATATATACCCAAGATTGATACTCTAATTTCAATAAAAAGAAATGATTTAGTGAGTTGAATCGAAAAAATGTAAAAGAAGCTTTATCTGGATATCAAGATACTATAAATATATTGCTAGTTGCTATGTCTACCCCCAAATCTCCTAGACAAGAACTTTGGACAGCAGACAATTTACAAGAAATAAAAAATCATAATTTGATAGTAATCAATACTGGATGATTATTTGATTTTTGGGCTTGAGCTCAAAAAAGAGCCCCCAAACTCGTTAGAGACATCAAACTTGAACGATTATATAGATTAATATCAGATCCCAAAAGGAATTACAAAAAAGTATTAAATTCACTATTTTGTTTTAAATACATTTTTAAGTACTTGCTATTGAAAAAAGATTAAAAATTTGTACTTATGAACAGATATGATTTTTTTGATAAAATCAAACAATTATTTTAAGTTTTAATGATTTAAGTTTTCTTATGCAAATAAAGGAGCAAAAATTCAACTATTTATGAGAAGAAAATTTATTTTCTTTCAAAGAAACTTTGGCAAATGGTATGCATATCAGAGCTTCTGTTTTATTTGAAGAGATAAAATTTCTTGATTACCAGAAAGATCTTATACAAGACTTTTTAGGTGAATTTATTGAGCTTTGTAATCAAGAGTCTAATGATTTAGACAATACCAAATCATATTTAGAATCATGATTGGAATCTTTAAATACCAAATTAAAATTATTTGCAGAAAAAGTTCGCGATGTTCAAAAATTTGATATTAAATGATATATCCAAATAGTATCTGACTCTATATTTATGTCATCTATGATATGAGATATTACAATTATGATATTTAGAGAAGGAAAAGTATATTATTCTTTACATAATTGAACAGACAATAGAGCCAAAATAGATCTATTTTCAGATTTTGTAGAATGAGATATCCAAAAAAACGATGAAGTAATATATATATGAACCAAAACATCTGACATCTTAGATGATCAAGATCTAAAAGAAGTAGAAATAGTCTTGGATTCACAAGAAGCTGAATTATTAAGTTTTATGGAGCAGTTATTACTTACCAGGATACAAAAAGAAGCTATATGATTTATGGCATATTACCATATACATTGAGCTATGCCCAAAAAATCATTTATCGATGATAAATTCAAGAATAGAATAGCCAATTCTAGAATAATGAAGTTCAAAGATACATTTTTTGCAAACAAATATCATATAACTGTTTTGGTACTAGCACTTATTGTTTTATTTTTACTTTACAGTGTATTGACCCAGTTACTAAAACAAAATACAAGTAGTTTTACGACATCTTCTGGTGGAGTAGTAGATATCACTATAGATGATATCAAAAAAGATATATATCTTTTCAAAACTATGGATCCTACTTCGGATCAGAAATGAACAAAATACAACGAAATACTTCAAAAATTAAATATGCTAGAGTCCAAATGAAGATGGATAGAGGACGTAGTGCAACTTAAAAAAATTATTGAAGCTGATTATTTAGCCTGATTCAACATAATCTATCTTACTGACCTGTCTGCTTTAGATGATCCTGCTATGAATAAACAAACCAAAATATTGACCTTTACCCCTATAGAAAATTCCAGATTGTGAAATCTTGTATCTATATCATCAGAAAAAGACATACATATAGCTTGAACAAAATCTGCAATAATATGAGCCCTTAGTGATTGAATGAGAGGGACATTAGTGGAATACAATTCTACAGATGTTATGAATGGATGTTCTTTGAGTCTACTTAGAAACTGATTATATTGTTTTAGTGACAAATGAAATATCTATCTTGTCACCAAGGCAGGTATGGAAACAGTGACAGCAACAGACTGATTCCCTTCTAGTGTAGCATGAGTAGGAGTATATGGTAAAGCAAATTTTTATGTGTTTCAAAAGTCATTAGGGATATGATGACTTTTTGTTACTAGATATCGCAATACATTATGATCTCAGTCTATATTCCAATGATGACAAAATTATTCTGTAGCTGCTGTTACATGAGCTAACTTAGCTACTTGATATTGAGATTTTACTAGTTTTGCTATAGATGCCACTTTTTTGACACGATCAGATGGTAAATTATATCAACTCTGGAGAGACCCATCTTCCACACGGTTAAGTATACGTACTGTACCTATTATGTGATGAGACAAAGTAACTAGTTCTTATTCTAATAATGTAAAAATTATAGCCAAACAAAATTCCAAATATGTATATTTATTTGACAAAACTAATCAAACTTTCACTGTTTACGAGTCTCGTCCTGTCAAAACAAACACTCAGTATAGCTCTCAGTATAGTTTGTATTATATGTTTAGGATGACATTTGCCTTGGATAACAATAAAATAATAGATGTAGATGTTCCAGAAATTACTTGAGAAAAACCTGAATTATATATTCTATCCAATGATTGAATAAACAAAGTCAAACTATATGAATTTATAGAAAGTGTCAAAACCAACAATACGATTCCGTTATCTCAATAAGATACCAAAAATCCTCAATCCCCAAATCAGTTTGGGGATTTTTTAATACATTTTTATTTTATAAAATTCATTTAGAAATTTCCACCAAGCTCCTACATAGTTTTTATTAGGTATATTATTTTTACAAAAATCTACTAAATATAATTTCAAATCATTCCATTGTTTGTATGTTTTTAATCAGATAATCTTATCGACTATTATCATTACATCATTCCCTAGTTTGCTTTTTACAATTTCATGAGCAATCCATTTATTAGTTGGATATGGTTTGTTTTGTATAATTAGTATCAATCTCATCAAATAGAGTATCACCATTCATTTTTGTATCTTAAAATTCACAACAGAACATTTATCTTTTCTTTTTACCATACCATCCATCTGCTTATATTCATTCCAAAAATTTATATATTCTCGCATCAAAATTTTTTCATAATTTTTCGCAAACCATTGTTGAGCTGGTTTTTTTATCTTTCCAAAACTTCACATATTTGTAAGTGCTTTACACCCCAATACTCAATACACATACATAGGATTAAATGATATGCCTTTATTACTATAGTCTTTTATCTTCACTTCCAATAATATTTTTTCATCTATTCGATATTCTAGTCATGAATCTTCTCATTTTTTTCTAAATCATTTTTCGATAGATAATTTTTCGTAATATTTTTTATCGTTGGTAAAAATTAACATATCTATATCAGAATATTCTGTAGCAAATCCATATGCTCTAGAGCCGGTAAGTACAATACAATCTTTCTTGGATAGTGGATAACTATCATAGATAAAATCTAAAACTTTTTTTTGTAATTTTTTATCCATAGGATGATATAGCAAATATAAACTCAAGATATAATATGACTACATATTTTATTTTCAATAAATTTTTTTACTCCATCTTGCAAACAAGCATAAAATCAATAATTTATTCATGTTTTAAATACAATTTTTTCTGATGAAAAAAATATCCTGACCAGAACTTAGAATCAAACGAAATGACTTTCGGTTTTCTAAACAACATAAATACCTACCAGAAGCATCATTAATTGGCTGAAAAGAAAGTACTGCTATGTTCAATATTGCATGAATGCAACAGCTTATTCCATATCTAAGTGGAAAAAAACATCCATTAGGGACTAGGCTTTTCAATATCCAAAAATGTATCCGTACTGTAGATATAGATGAGGTAGGTGATGCTAGTCATCAGACATTTTTTGAAATGATGTGAAATCGATCATTGTGAGATTATTTCAAAAAAGATGCTATAGATTGGAGTCGAGAATTTCTAGTAGATGTGCTATGATTTGACCCAGATAAATTAGCAGCAACTGTATTTGAGTGAGACGAGGGAGCTCCTAGAGATGATCAAAGCGCATGATATCGAAAAAAATATTTACCAGCCAATAGGATAGCATATCTACCTGCAAAAAATAATCGATGGAGTCCGTGACCAGTTTGACCTTGTGGGCCAGATACAGAAATATTTTATCGAGTGGGATCAGATCCGCTCCCACCACAGGATTCTAATCCATGAAATGATGAAGACAATCGACTTGAAGTTTGGAATAATGTGTTTATGGAATACTATCGTGATGAAACAGGTAAACTTAGTAAGTTAGAAAATCAAAATGTAGATACCTGAATGTGATTTGAAAGGATGTGTAAAGTTTTGCAATCTAAGGATTCGGCTTATGAAACAGATGTGTTTGATTATATTATTTCACATATAGAAAAGTCTCTAAAAATTAAATATAAAACAAATGAAAGAAGAGTCAGAATAATGGCAGATCATTTGAGAACTTCATTTTTTATGATCAAAGACGGTATCAATCCATCCAACGAAGGTAGGGGATATGTACTGCGTAGGTTGATTAGAAGAATGTACTATAATCTTATATCTTTGCAAAAAATATCACAATCTGATCTCCAAAACTTTTTTACAAATATCTATGGAAGTATAGCATCCAATTTTGATCTCCAAATAGATGTTCAGTCTATAGTAGATACAATCCAGAAAGAATGTATCCAATTCCAAAAAACAATCGATAATTGACAAAAAATGCTCAATGAAATATTAGAAAAAAATTCAAAAACAAACTTGATTGATTGAAAAGATGCTTTCAAACTTTATGATACTTATGGATTCCCATTGGAGCTTACCAGGGAAATAGCACAAGAAAATTGATTCCAAATAGATGAAGATTGATTTACAAAAGAAATGGAAACACAACAAGAGCGTTCACGTAAATGATCCAAAAATAAATTCACAATAGATGTAGATCGATCAAAATATCTTACTTGATTACCAGCTACCAAGTTTATTGGATATGATATTACTAGTCATTGCGAGGAATGAAATGACACGGCAATCTTACTAAAAGATTTTGATGTAAATAGGCAAAGGATTGTAGTGTTTGATCAGACACCTTTCTATGCCGAAAGTTGATGACAGACAGGAGATGTTTGAAAAATAATATTAGACTCTTGAGAAATTCTAGAAGTTGTAAGTGTAAAGAAATATGAATGAATATTTTTGCATTTTGTGAAATAAATTTTTAATCCTTTTCTTCTTGTGTAATAGCTGTGTAAACCTTATATCGATAAGTCATAAAAAATGCTTCTACTATAGCGTTTATATAAGCCATAAATATAATTAGTATCACTATACTTATAGCTATCATATATCATACAAATTTGGATTCTATAATATTCAACCATATAGATATATATACAATCAAAAATGGTATTCACATAACTATTATAGCATTTATCAAAAATCTTATAGTCAAAAATAACTGTATTATAATAAATTTTATAGTAACTCCAAAATTCATAATAGTCAAATAGGAGCTGCGTTTGATTGCTGAGAAAACATTTTTACCTTCCAGAACTATAGCAAATTTTACATAAGACCAAAGCACAGTAGCCAAAAATACAACTATTCACCATATTATTATCAATATTATTACGAATGTACTATCTAGAATATTTAACATAAATACTCTTAGTATAGTGATCATATACATAAATATACTAAAAGAAAACATCATAGCTTCAAATTCAAACATTACAAAAAAATCATTCATTCATTTGCCTATGGCTTTAGATATTTTTTGTCAGTCTTTATTTAAATAATGTATCAAAGCGGATTGTCATACAGGATATAGTAGAGAATATCACAAAAATATTATAGCCACTATTATAATAATCATGACAGTCATATTGTTTGCTTGAGATCGATTGACTAAGTATTCCAATGCTTGTGACATAGGAATCCCAGATTCATATCTATATGTCAATAAATTGTTTATATTCCATACTATAAGATAGACAACACTTACAAAATGACAAAAACTTACTATAAAAGACAATCTTATCAATTTAGTATCTTCACTGAGTTTTGTTATAGAATTTCTAAGTATTTGTTTAAACATAAATTTGAACTTAAATAAATTTTTGCCAAATTTGCTATTAATATTTATAGATTATCAAATATATTAAATATATCTCATTTAGCAGTATTATATATTATTTAATGATTGTCTAAAGCTACTCAAGTCTATTTAATAAAATTTATATATTGCTTTATGTTATCAAATATGTATAGTATGTTTATTTAGTTCTTATAAAACTAAAATGCTGATAATTAGAAGAGTTATATTGATAATAGTTTTGTCTTGATTGGCTTTTGTATTTTATCGTATAGTCAATCCAGATTGAGCAGATACTCTAATTGCCAAGATTAGATGATTTTTTATAACTTCCAACATTTCATCTCCTGCTAATCTAGATTATAATACGTGAGCGACAGGCTCTTTGACTGATATTTCAAATGTTATTTCTTGACAGACAGCTACATGATATAATCAATTTACAGGTGTAGATGAGTTAAATCCCAATGAATTATATGATGATTTGTATAATGATATGTATAACGAAGAAATAGATGTAAGCAATGATATTATACAAGACAATGTATCTACAAACAAAATAAAGTGAGATCTAAATTATTATAATTCTGATTATAATTTTTCTATTACATTCCCATGATCTCGGGATTGATATCAAATAGAAACATATACATGAACTGTCTGAGAGCATCACTTTATATTTTCATTCGATGATAAAGATTATTTTATATTATATATTATAGAAAATAATTATTATAATACCAACAAACAATCCAAGTTTTCTCATACTACTTATATAACTCAAAATTCTAAATATACTTTTGTTTATGTCTCGCTAAAAAATGATGATCAAAGATCAAATAATATTACTTATATAATAAAGACATTTAGATTACTTCCCAAAGTAAACACAAGTCAAACCAATACTACCCAAACTGTAACTACATCAAACCCAAAGACTCCATCAGACCCCAATTATCTTAAACAAATTTTCGATAGTTTTGTAAAATAAGTTAATTAAATAATAAATAAAAACTTAAATAAAAATCATTATGGAAATTATTGTTAATACCTTATTGATAGCAATTACTATACTAATAGTAGTAATTGTTGAATTCTTTATGTACAAACCAACAACTGTAAAAAAAATTATTAGTTTACAAGAAGAATTAGATGAAACAGCTTCTAATATCAAAAAACATTATGGTTTGGATATAAGATATGACTCATTTTCACAAATTATCAAACAAAGAAACCAAAAGAAAAGTTTTATTTTGATTTTTTCAGGTGTATTACTTGCATTTGTCTTACTCGCTTTTATATTTATTTATGAGACATCCTTTCTAACAATTATAATTATTGCTGTTAGTTCTTTGTTTCTAATCTTCTATGGACTTATAAAAATGGCAGAATCAAAAAAAATTGCAATAGGTCTTATAGCAATTATTATTGTTATGGTTATATTAGCAAATAATTTGTTTGATCGTTTGATGAATTTATCTCCAAATTCATATTATTATATCCTGGTATTTATAATCGTTTTGATGGTATCTTTGTTTGTTTTCCTTAGAAAAAGGGCAAAGAAATAATCAAGGTTTATTACAATGCACTATTGTCAAAGAACGCTATTTATTATAGTGTTCTTTTTTTAAATAAATTTACAAATTTTTTATTTCCAATAAAATAATGGTTTTATAATTAACGAGTTTTTCTTGTTATTTCTATCAAAATTTCTATACACTAGAGCATTGAAACAATGAATTATTTTTACATTGAAACATTATTTTATGAATCTCACACTTAAACAATACATTGACTTAGTACAATCTTCAAAACTCAATCCAAGTGAAGTAGTCTCATATTATCTTGATAAAGCTCAAAGATTGAATCAGGATTATTTTTCATTTATTAGATTCCATGAGCAATATATTACTGATAATTTAAAAGCTTTTGAAAGTGGGCCATTACATTGAGCTCCTATATGAATCAAAGATATTATTTTGACCAAAGATTATATAACTTCTTGTTGATCTCATATGCTTGAAAATTATGTCCCACCTTATAGCGCGACATGTTTTCTCAATCTAGAAAAAAACTGATGACTAATGATATGAAAAACCAATATGGATGAATTTGCAATGTGATGATCTACAGAAAATTCATACTTTGGAAATACTACCAATAATCATTGAAAAGATCGTGTGCCATGATGATCTTCATGATGATCTGCTGTTGCTGTTTCTTCTGATTGTTGTATAGCAGCACTTGGGACTGATACATGATGAAGTGTCCGTCAACCTGCATCTTTTTGTGGTATAGTTTGACTCAAACCTACATATGGTAGAGTATCCAGATATGGAGTACAATCTATGGCTTCTAGTTTGGATCAAGTAGGTACTTTTACCAAAACAGTTGAAGACGCTAGAATATTGTTATCATCAATAGCTAGTTTTGATCAAAGAGATTCTCAAAGTGATCCTAGAGCAGATAATTTAGATTTTCTAAAATATACAGACCCTTTGAATCTAAAAATATGAATTCCTAGACAAATTTTTTGAGAATGATTAGACATCAAAGTAAAGTCCAAATTTCTTGAAGTTGTAGACAAACTTAGATCTGCATGATTTCAAGTGGATGAAATATCTATACCTACTTTGGCATATTCTGTGCCTATGTATTATACTTTGATGCCAGCAGAGGTGAGTACCAATCTTGCTAGATTTGATGGAATCAAATTTGGATTACAAGAAGATACTTCCAATTTTGATAATATGATGGACTATTATTCCAAGATTAGGTCGGCTGGATTTGGAGATGAAGCCAAAAGGAGGATTCTCCTTTGAACATTTGTTTTGAGTAGTGCCAACTATGAATGATATTATCTCAAAGCTCAATCAGCCAGAAATCAATTAAAATCTGATTTTGATAAAATATATTCATCATACGATATTATTATTATGCCTACAGTCCCAGAAGTAGCTTGGAAAATATGAGATAGGTCAGATGATCCACTCAAGATGTATCTAGCAGATATGTATACTATACCAGCCAATATGTGATGATTACCAGCCATATCAGTACCCATTTGAACTATAGATGATAGATGAGAAGATATGCCAGTATGAATACAACTCATGGCCAATACTTGGAATGAAAAAAAGATTTTAGATTTAGGAGAATGGATTGAAAAACATAATTAATTTGTTAATAAGTGGTAAATTTATTTCTAAATTATATAGATGAAAAACAAAATTCTGGGTTTGAGTTTGATATTATTTTTACAAGCATTTATTTATTTTTTTGTTCCTCATCAAGTTTTTGCACAAGATATTGGTGAATCATCAGTATGAATAGATAGTATCAAAACTGGACCACAAGAAACTACAATTTCTCTCACTATAGAGGTTCCAAATAAATATTTGGAGGATAAAAGTATATTGGAGGCGGCAAGTATATATGGTATAGATTCCAAGATTTTAGCAGAAAAGATTAATCAACATTATTCCAATCAGTTTCAAGTAAAAGAACTAGATGAAATAAATGATCTAGAAACTACTCATTGATTAAAAATAGAAGATATCAAACAGATAGCTGCAAGTTTGCAAAATGTTGCTCCTGCTGCTCCAACCCAAAAAGAAACATTAGTCCAATTTCTTCAAGAAGAAAAAGTATTATCTCAAAGAGAATTTTTATTCTGGTCAGCTATAGTTATTCTATCATTATATTTTATAAGTTATTTTCTGACTTATCGAGAGTTGCTACATCACAATATACACAAAAAAACTCGAAACTCTTTGATATTTGTTAGTTTCTTGTGATATGGTTTGATCATACTTAGTTATCTAATCCCACAGATATATTTGAGACATATGAATCTACCTTTTGATATAATATATCATAATTTATGGGTTTGATTTATTATCATATTCCTGGGATCTTCACATGCTTTGTGGTATTTGTTTCACTATAGACCTTTGAAAAAAAGACTACACCATGAATCTTTGAAACTATCACAAGACGAGCAATCTACTAAAAGTAAACATCCAGTTAAACATACAAAAAAATCATCTAGTAAGAAAATTATCAAAAAAGCTAGCAAAATATCTCGCTCCAAATCTAATACTAACAAATCAAAACCAAAAAAAACTAAAACTAAATAGTTTTTCTATTAAATAGCATTATTATATTATATCTAAATATTTTTGTTTAACTGTAAATTTACCAGAAAACTTTTACTATAAAGTTGATTGATTATTCTATCTTACCATACCTAGGAAAAAAATTATATACTATATTATAAAAAGATCCAACAACTTTGTCTAATCCTTTTTCTTGTTTTAGCATCCTTTCAGTCAATATTCATTCTAATTTAAACATTTCTTGTTCTACTTTTTTTCATATTTCTTGGAATTCAATACTTCCAACGTTTTCTTCTTTTTCATTCAAGTCTCTAAAAGTTCGAAACAAATCAGGATCTATTTCATAAAACCTTTTGAATAATACTCATCATTTTGTTTTCATAGATTCAATCTTGGATACTATATATTCATCAATAATTTTTTTTACATCCTTTTTTTTTTCTATATCTAGAGAATTTAAAATAGGTCAAAAAATATCATGATTTTCTAGCTCACTCATATATGGTATATGTCATTTCTTTTCTTCTAGGTTTATGATAATGTTTTTGATCTGTTGTACTTCGTTTTCAGTCATTTAAATAATTATAAATAAAAATAAAAAATCTGACTCATATATAATCACAGATTTTTATTTACGTCCAAAGTATAATAATTCATGTTTTGTAGTCAAATGTATTTTTTCCTAGTCATTGCGAGTGTAGTGTGGCGATCTTTTAAATAACAAATATAAGCTTGCTTCCTGTCTAGCAATAACAAAACACTAACTTATCTAAGACTAAGCACTTCTATACTCTACTCCATCAATAAAATATCCACCATTATAACTATCTTTTTTGACCTTACCCACTACGCTAATTTGATCTAGATCAAATCCATTACATTCACTTCACTTACTCCAAAACATACTGGTCAATTTTTTACCATCTAAATCTCAGTGGATTTTTAGATGAGCTCATCAGTTCTTTCAAACTTTTTCGACTTTATTAACTTTTACATTTTCTATTATAAATACTGGTTCTTTATTGCCTTCTCCAAATGGAGCTAATTTTTCTATATCACATAGAGTATCATTATTTCGTTCATGTGGATATATATGAGTATCGATTTTTAATGATTTTTGTAAGTCAGATTCTTTAATATTTTTATTGCAGTAGTCTTTCATAAAATCTTTTAGTTCTTCTAATTTGTCTAGACTTACAGCCAATCATCAAGCTTGCTTGTGTCATCCAAAACGTACCATTAGTTCTGGAGCTTCTCATAACATTTGTATTATATTAAAATAATCTGGTCATCTCAAGCTAGCCACAGCCATGCCTTTTTCATTATCTATTTTAAATACTGCTGATGGCTTGTAATATTTTTCTGTGAGTTTGCCTGCTACTATTCCGACTACTCATTCGTGAAATTCTTCATCAGCAACTATCAAAATATTTTGATTTAAATCCACTATATCTTGAGATATTTTAAAAGCCTTTTCTTGTAATTTTTTCCTCTCGTTGTTTACTTCATCTATCTTGCCCATATGTTCGAATTGTCTTTCTCCAGTATACAATAGCGCTCTGAGGCTATCATATGGAGATTTAATCCTTCATCATGCATTTATTCTGGGTCATATAACAAATCCGATATGAAAAGTATCTACATTATCTCTTAGATTCAAAAAATCCAAAAATCACCTCAATGATGTAGGTAAATTATTTCTTTGAGTATTGATCAATTCCAGTCATTTTTTGACTATCACTCTATTTTCATTGATTAGTGGTACTATGTCAGCGACTGTTCATATAGCTACGACGGGTAAAAAATAGTTAAAAATCAGATTTTTTTTTGTTTTATCAAAATCAGATTTGGTCAAAATAGCATTTATGAGTTTGAATGCTACACCGACTCCAGCCAATCATTTAAAAGGATAATTACTACTTATTTGAGGATTGATCACAGCAAATGCTTGTGGTATCTGGTCATGTTCTTTGTGATGATCAGTGATAATTACATCTATTCATTTTTGCTTCGCATACAAAATCTCGTTTACGCTAGCTATCCCATTATCTACAGTGATTATCAAACTGACTCATTTATTTTGGATATCATCGATATGATTGTTTTTGATACCATATCAGTCTTTGACTCTATCTGGATATTGTACGCTTACATTTTTGTAATTCATAAATTTTGAAAAAAATCTGTATAACAATCGACTTGAAGTTACTCCATCTACATCATAATCTCCAAATATCATGATTTTTTCTCAGCTTTTGATTGCTTTTAGTATTCTATCTACTGCGATTTGCATATCATTCAACAAAAAAGGATCTAGCCAATAATCAGCTAGTTTGGGGTCTAGAAATGCTTCCGCATTATCTTGAATTCATCTTACTTTAAATAGTCTGGTAAGCAGAGATTCATCTGGATTTTCATATTGTATATTGAAGTTCATGTAACTAATATTTGAGAAGATTTGAAACGATAATAATGTTTAAATGTAACAATTTTTTAATGTAACAATGCTACAGCAAATAATTGTTTAAGTTTTTGCTATATAATTACAATTCCAAAATTTATATTTTTCCAAATTTGAGGAGATATTGTTGTAATATATATTTATTTGTTGATATAAGGTAATTTGATGATAAAAAAAGAGGTCAAGAAAAATTCCTTGCCTCCGATTCTGATAAATACTCAATTTATTTTGTTTCTTTGATTGTTACTGTACCATTCAATAAGCCGAATGATGATTCTTCTTGGAAAGTGTAAGTTTCTGCTGTTTCACTTTCTTTCATTGACCTTGTTAGGTACCAAATATTGTTATCTTTCCATGTAACAAGAACCAACTTTTGCCTCTTTGGTAATTCATACGTTGAATTGCCTCCAAAATTTTTTGCTCTTTGGTTTTCGGTACAACCTACGGCAAGAATAATACAAATAAATATTAATCCTGCAATTAGCAGTTTGTGCCTTCTATTAATAGTCAGCCAATTTGATTTATTTTTCATATTAGTATTAATTTTTGTTTATGGGTTTATAATACATATTTGTCGATACAAGTCAATGGTATTTTTTGATATTGACATATTACTTTCAATCTTTATATTCAAAATTCACCTAAAACAAAAATTATATGAAAAAAGAAATGCTAAATTGTCCTTATTGGGATGATGCGGACAGACAGGCAGCTGAGAATGCTAGAAATTTTACAGAACTGGCTGAAATCGCAATCAGGATACTGCAAAGGATGAAAGCAATCAATCCTGAGATCATTATGATTGCAGGACCTATGTGGTCCGGTCTCCTCAGTCCTGAGGAGAATCATAAGATATTTGAAAAGGCCACAAAAGCTTTTGTATCTATGGGATATCATGTGTTCAAACAAATGCCTTTTCAAGAGGCAATGAAACGTATCCAAAAAGATCATGGATACGAGTACCCAAACAAAGAATTACTTGAGGAATTTTATGGTGTAATTTTTGCTACGGGCTTAATCAAAAAGCTTGCATTTGTACCAGGTTATTCTCATTCTTTTGGGGCTTTGTGGGAATATGATGAATGCCCAAAGCATGGTATTATCCGGAAGGTTTTACCAAAAAACTACCTCAAAACTCTTGCTTTAGGCAAAAAAATCAGAGGTCTTTAGATCGACTTAAAAAGACTTATTTCGCAAAATCCCGGCTTTTAGTACGGGATTTTTTTCTATTTACGTCATTGCGAGTCCGTTTTGGCGGACGTGGCAATCTATTATTTTGCTAATTAAACAACTCTAACTGTCTATTTTCTATTTTATTTTCTTCTTCTATTTTTTTGAATAGATTATAATTCCCAAATCTATCCTCGATTTCTTTTCTATCTTCTTGATCCATATATTTAAATAATTCTATCAAGATATTTTGAATATATGCTGTATCTATTCCGATTCATTGGTACATATAATTCCATATCATCTCAAATTTATTTTCTAATTCAATATCTTCTAGGTAGTCTCTAAGTGTATAAAAAATTTCACGAACCCTTCTATTTTGATCTATCTCTATATTCCATGCATGTGATTTTTCTCAGTTCAAAATATGTTTTAAATAATCTATATCACTGTCATCAATAGCATTTCTCCACATAGGATACTGTACTTTACAAAAATCAATTCGGTATTTTATTTCTTCAATTATTGATTTTTTGATTTCTTCTTGCAAATTGATTTCTATATTATTTTGGGTTCATAAGTTTTCTCTAATTCTAAATTCATTCATTTTCAAATCTTGATAGATATCCCAAACATATTTCCATAGTCAGATTTTATCATTATATTTTTTTATCAACTCTTTTCTAATCTTGTTATCAGCATCTTTGTTTAAAATAATCATAGAACTCAAAGTCTGCATATATATCTCTTTGAGACTTCTGGGGTCTTCTCGACCATAAAAATCCTTTTTCTTTCAGAATATTTGCTTCACATCATCCGATATATAATTTTCCAACATATTTTTTGTTTTTCAGGTTTTGATTTCTTCTATTAGTGTTTTTACATTCATCGTATTAGACTTATGACTTAATTTTCTAGTTATATTATTTCTTTCTCTTTCTAGTAGCCAAAGACTATTTTGCCCATTCCATTCTTTTATTTTTTTATAACTCTCTGAATCCAAAAATTCATTTATCTCTTCTTCACCTTGCTTATAATTATCAGGGTTATTTCTTTTGACATCATCCAAAAAATCTTCAAATTCGTTTACATCAAATTTTAGTTCCTTAAACTTTTTCCATATAGCCTCCCATTTTTTGTTTAATTTTTTATGTTTTTTTAATTCTTCAGTCAATTTTTTACGCTCATTCATTTTATCCAAAATATCTTTTAATTCTGATTCTAGTTTGTCTTTTTCTATTCCCAAGTTTTCAAGCTGAGTTTTTAGATATTCTGTCATGCTTTTTCATTCCAAGAATTTATTGTTAGCTTTATCCAAACATATTGCCAAAAATTCTTGATATTGATCTATAATTTCCCCAGCTTTAGCAAAATTTCACTTCACAAATTCATCCATAGGTAGATTAGATTGGATATGATTTTGAATTTTTGCTTGATTATATTTATTATACATTTCTTATATAATAATAAAAACTGTCAATAATATAATTTATTTATATTCAAAATCAATGTGTTTTTTTTGACAAATCCAAAAAAAGGATTAGAATTGATGATGTTTAAATAGTTATCAAAACAAATGACAACAGAACAATTAGTTCAAAAATTTACAAAGGTAGAAAAGTCACAGAAACTTATAAGATTAAAAGAAATATTAGGTATATTGAAAGATGGGTTACCTATGTTTGAAGATATCAATATACATCTAAAAAATATTTGAAATGATATACAAGAGGATACTCTTGTAATGTATTATTCTATGATACTAAAAAATGCAGAATATTTGGAAAATAAAAAAATCACACAGTATCAAGAATTTATGTCAAAATTAAGAGAAAGAGAAGAGCAAGAACATATCAGAGAAGAAAAAAATTTAGAAAATGAATTAAATAATATTTAAATTTTTATTATTATAAATTTTTGTAATGGCCTTAGAAGAAAATGTAAAACAAGAAATCAAAGACATTTCCGGCAATGTAGATTGTAAGCGAGAACAATGAGAAAAACAAAAAATAATTGATCTATGAAAAAAATTAGAGTGATTAAATACTTCTCAAAAAATGGATGATATAGTAGAGTCTAAAAGGATTCTGTGAGAACAAAAATTATGAGAATCCGGACAGACTTTGGAGGATTTTTTGAAAACAGACATCAAAACTATACTTGAAAAGAAGAAAGCTGAATGGGATGCTAACTCCAATTTATCAAATACCCCAGAAAGTGTTCAAAATTTTGTAAATTCAATATGAAAAGAACTACAAGATTTATGTTGAAATAAAAATGATAAGGTAGCTATTCTACAAGTATATTTAAACTCTATAAGTGATGTTAATTCAAAATATGCCAATATACCATATGATGCAAATAGATATAGCTATAAAGCATGAGAAGAAAAGAGACTATTTATAGATGGAATACTATGACCTCATACTTACAATGCTCTTCGATTAGCAACCTTTGGAGAAGAACTTCCCAAAACTAAAATTACAAGAAAGCAATGATATGAATTTTGAAGAGAGGAGCCAATGATAATATGAAAAGATCAACCATATATCCCACTTACATTACCAAGATTAGATAAAAATTGAAATATTGAATCAGATAAAACTATTGAAATTATAGATAACCCCAAAATAAAATGATCAATAGAATTGTTGTATCTTTTTTATGACTGAGTTTCCAAGAAAAATAATCTATCAATAGATATCGATAATGAAATAATGAATATTATGACAGATCCCAAATTATATGATAATGAAAATCAATCTGCTAATCCTTTGGATTGATATATACAGGCAATTAAACAATTGAATATTAAAATAGCTTGAGATTATTCTGATCTTAAAAAATGACGTGATATTATTACAAAATTTATTAATGGTACTGAAACTCAACAAAATGCAGAGATAAATATATTAAATACATTAGAATATGACGTTTGAGCACATGAATATGTAGCTAATTATATATCTGATAAATACATAGATTTATCTCAAGATCCATATAAATCACAGATGGATAAAATAAAAACAGATACTTCCGATAAAGATTTCTCTAAATATGAAAAAGATATAGATAAAAAATGGATCGAACAAAAGACTGTACAAAAAAAGTTTATTTTGGAGACTTTCAATAATGCAAAAGCAAAAGCTAATACTACAGAATTACAGCAAGAACTATGTCAGATGTTCCAAGTAGACGATGTTTCAAAAGTTACGCCTGCTTTGATATGACAAAAAGCAGAAGAAGCTATAAGCCTTGCAGAAGATGACTTTAAAGATTCTATGTTTGATAATTATTTTAATAAAAGATTTTTAGAAGAAAAAATCAGAAGCGACAAAAGTAATTTAGATTGACTTGGCAATTATTCATGAAAAAACCAGTTGGAGTCTCTTTTTGCAGATATTCAGTGAATTTGATATCTCAATCCATCTAGTGAAAATATAGATACTGCAAAATTTATAGGACAAATGGTAGCTGAAGAGGCGGCATGCTTTGCTATATGAGCATTGACAGCTTGAGCTTGATGAATTTTATTGAAAGCAGCTCTATATTGAAAAAGAGCCATGAAAATAGCTAGACTAGCTAAAGCTGTTAGTAGATGAGCAAAGATAGAAAGAAAAGTATCCAAGTTTAATCAAGTTAAAAATCTAATTAGGACTGTTAATATGGCAGAAAAGTCAGTGAGAGCTCAAAGAGCCGCTACTCGATGAGGTAGAGCTATAAATGCTAGCACAACAGTTCTAGGCGTGAGTATTTCATGAGCAGCATTCTATGAAGGTACAAATACTATGCAAAACATTATCAAATGAGTACCTATGTTTCAATGATGGAATGATTATCCAGAAATAATCAAATCTATAGCAATGTTTGGAGCACTTAAGGTTGTTAATAAATTAGTAGCTACACAAAAACTTGTCACTGTAGCATGAAAACAATTCAATGCTAATCCTTTCAATAAATTATTACAGATAAAAAATTGAGATAAAGTAATCACAAAATGAATGAAAATTGCTTGAGAAAGTTTAGTAGGGTGATGAGCTATCTTTGCTGTAGAATGAGTATGAGAAATGATAATAGATACTGAACACGATTGGACCAAAGAAGAATTTATACAAGCAGTGCTTATGTACATGATATTTAGATGAGCATGAGAAGTAGGTAAATTGAGACTATGAAAAAATAAAAAAACAGGTAAACCAGAAATACAAAAAGAAAATCCAAAAGCAAAAAAAGCTGTTGTAGAAAATAAAAATATTTCTAATGGTAGAATTAAAGAAATAGAAGCAGAACTAAAACCAATAAATAAAAGATTAGCAGAACTTAAAAAGAGTTGAGATTATAATATGCCAGAATGACAATCATTAAGATATCAAAAATCTAAGTTAACACTTGAAAGAGATAGACTTTCTTCTACATAAATTGAAATTATTTTTTATCCAACCAAAAAATCCCCATTTCTGAGGACTTTCTATTCTCCTGTCATATCCAACGTAGTGAGATATCTCGTTAACACTCGATATGACATAGTTATTTAGCTTATTATCTTATCTATCAATCCATATTTCAAAGCTTCTTCTGGATTCATCCATTTGTTTCTATCCATATCTCTTTCTACAATAGAAAGTTTTTGTCATGTGTGACTAGATATAATTTGCGTAAACATTTTTTTGACTTTCAAAATTTCTTCTGCTTGGATTATGATATCACTAGCTTGTCATTCTGCTCATCCAAGTGGTTGATGGATCATGATCTTGCCATGAGGTAGGGCATATCTTTTTCATTTTGCTCATCCTGCCAATAGTACTGATCACATAGATGCAGCTAATCATACACAGATAGTCTGTACATCACATTTGATATACTGCATCGTGTCATAGATTGCCATCCCACTATATACTTCTCAGCCAGGTGAGTTGATATACATCACTATATCTTTGTCTGGATCTTTTTTTTCCAAAAACAACAACTGTGCCACTACAGAATTTACCAAATTTGGTTCAATCTGATTTCATACAAATATCACTCTATCTTCCAATAATCTAGAATAAATATCATAGACTCTTTCTCAGTGTTTAGTCTTTTCTATTACACTTGGTATAAGCATTATCTCTAATTATTTAACATTTAAAATTCAACATTTCACATTTTATATGTTATATTATATACTTTCATATTCATATTTCAAACTTCAAATCATTATAAATCACTCATTCACCTTTACATTTCCCACTAAAAATATCTAATCAATAATTTATCTTCGACTTTAGACTTTAGACTTTTAGACTTCACAATGTCTTGAAATGTTAGTCACAAAAAATATAAAAAAATATAATACCTGATTATTTATTCGTTAAATCAAAATATGCAAAAAACAAAATTTTTTAGTCTGATTTTATTCTCATCATTTTTATTTGCATTTGTAATAGCAGATACTGATAGTGCTGAGTCTTTGTACACATTACTAAATTCTCAAAGGACATCAGTCATCAACAATTTCAACCAAACCAGTGACCAAGTTTACGATAAATATAATAAAATCTGAAAGCCAGTAGTGGAGACAGTGGTTTACAAGAGTTTGGTTTGTTTGGGAGCTATTACTCAGCCATTTTACAAAATAGATATAGATATAGATAGAGATATTCTCAGAAAAAATATATTAGAAGAATATATTCTCTTGGATGGAAGAGTCAAAAGATACGAACTATGATTGGTCTCAGATTTTACATGATTGCAGTCTGATATCTTAGCTTTTAGTGGCAAATATACTCCCCAAATTAGTCAATTTCAAACCAAACAATTGATGGCTATTTCAGGACTTATCCAAACTGTATCAGACTATACCAGTCAAAATACTGAATTGATTAGTGATATCAGTCTCAAAATAGTCAATATACAATCTGCGTTAGATGCATATCAATCGTTAAATAACGATATCAATACTTTCCAAGACTGATTGAGCTCTAGTCAAAAGGAGTTTTATAACAAATTACAAAACACCAAAAGTGTTAGTTCCAATATACTAAATTCCAATCTACAATATCTCACAGACCAATTTGTTAAAAGATACAAAAAATTGCCATGATTGGAGTCATATCTCTTGTCCCAAAAAGATCTTTCATTGAATATTTTCAATGATTATGCTCAGTCTCAGATCAACCAAATATTTGGAGTAAATTACAACCAACAAAAATATTCTCAAGTCAGCGAAGCTATACAACAACTCAAATCTCAGTTTTATAATTGAGACAATCTCAATTGTACTCAGATTTTGGCTAATTATGGAGATACTACAGACAGAAAAATAAATAATATTTTATCAGACATTAGTATGATAAATAGCTGACTTAGTCTTTCTCAAGCTAGTATATCTACATGACTTTCGATCTCAGCACAAAATTCTGCAATCAGCGCTATGTCTAGTATGTATATACAGCATTTAAATTGATCTTTGCAAGATTTTAGAGATTTTATTTATCAAAAACTCCTAGAATTATATAACAAATATATAAACATATAATAATATATGACACCAGAGCCTGACTTTATACATTATTTATATTATGAATTGATCCAATAGATATAGAGGATTTACTTTGATAGAAATGTTGTTGGCTATTACATGATTTTTTTTGATAATGGTGATAGTGCTATCCGCATATCTCAAAATATCTGATATGAGGAATAGTATCGATGCTAGACAAAATCTCATACAAGAATCTTATTTTGCATTAGAAAAATTAAATATATTGCTGAGAGATTTTACTATAGATTATGAAGAATATTTCAATAGGTCCATGGTATGATGTGATACCAACACATGAGATTTTTCTCGAGATGTATGAGATAATTGATATTGTGATTTATTTACTAATTATTGAAATGCCAATAATGTAATTGCTAATACTGGTGCTCATGAACTATATTATTGTAGCTCACAACAGACTCAAATATCTCCACAGTTTGTCTTTACTTGAAATGCTTTGGACTGGACATGATGTGCTATCTCTGGTTACCAATCTTTTGGACAGTACAGACAACAATTTCGAGATATGAGATGAGATACCAATAGTATGTGAGTAGTCAATGATGATGACGATATGGATATGTGAATTTGACCTTTTGCGATATTAAATTATACATGAGTCAAAGAGCTATATCTTATATCACAAGATGGTACACAAAGAGTATTTTTTAGGAGAGTATTGGTTTGATCTTGAGATCGAGATTGAACATGATGAATATCTGGAGATACAGAGAAACGATACAATTTGCAAGTTCTCAAACTCAAATGATTTGATGCTTGAAATCATCATGACTTTGATGTTAATAATTCATCATGAGTTTATGATGGCATCATAGATACCTGGGCTTGTGATTACTCTTTGTGATTTAGCTGTAATGGATCATGAGTCGGATGATGATACGATTGATACAATTTACCAATTGACCCTGATGATTGATGGGCCAATATGTTCCCCAAAAATATTACAATCTCTGATCGAAATTTGATAATATCTCCTACCAAAAATCCTCAATATATCCGGAAAGAATGATTACAAATCAATCCATATTTCACAGTATCTATACAAAGTAAATTATATTGAGAGATACGACAAAGGAGACTCAAAGAATCTATAGATAATTTTGAACTCAGCCTACAGACTACACTAAGTACCAAAAACTTTTACACCAAATAACTTACTTTATTCCAAATATCTACAAAGCTTTCTGGCAGTATACAGGTTGAATCAATTTGCAACTATTTGCAACAACTGTGTAATAATTATGTAACTATTATAATAAGCACAAAAATCGTAAAAAATTCTTTAATTCATTAAATAGCAATCGAACAATGTCCGAAGTCTATCAATCAGAACGCGATGTTCGCATATCCAAAATTCACAAAATGAAATCAATCTGAATCATCCCATTCGCTCAAAGTTTTGACAAAAAACATCTTATCTCAGATATTATCAAAGAATACGATTCCAAAGATATGCGTGATATCAATGATATTATACCATCTCCAGTCAATCAAGTGCAAACTGCAGGTAGAGTAATGCTTTATCGTTCTCATGGCAAATTAGCTTTTGCAAAACTTCTAGATTCTACCGATGAAATACAATTGATGTTCCATAGAGACAATTGCAAAGTTTTGCAATTCCAAAATTGAGAATATACATATGTAGACCAGTTAAATAGCCCTGATTGAGAGCCTATGTCTGCCTACAAATTTGCAGAAAAATTTATAGATATGTGAGATTTTATATGAGTGACTTGAGAAGTATTCAAAACTCACAAATGAGAGCTTACTATATTTGTATCCCAGTTTAAATTTCTTTCCAAATGTATTCGTTGATTGCCAGAAAAATTTCACTGATTGCAAGATCAAGAAGACCTATATAGAAAAAGATACTTAGATATGACTATGAATCCCGAGACATATCAGAGATTTTTGTTCAAATCCAAATTTTATCAGACTCTTAGAGAATTTTATACTAATGAATGATTTGTAGAGATTCAGACTTCTATACTAGGTAATGCGGCTTCATGAGCTGCTGCCAAACCATTTATTACGCATCATAACGATTTTGATACAGATTTGTATCTTAGAATAGCCTTTGAGACATCTCTCAAAAAAGCTACAGTCGGTAGATTTGAAAAGGTTTTTGAAATAGGGCAAGACTTCCGTAATGAATGATCAGATCCATCTCATCTCCAAGAATTTACTCAAGTAGAACATTATGCAGTGTATCGAAATTATGAGGATAATATGAGATTTATGGAGAAGCTCATAGATTATGTTTTCGATAAAATGAACATAGATAGAAAGATCAAAGTCAAAGATAAACAATGAATAGAAAAAGAAGTAGATTTTACAACACCTCGAGAAAGGATAGATTATGTAGCATGAGTAAACCAAGCAAGTTGACTTGATATCACTCAATATTCTATGGACGATGCAGATAAACTTCGTGCAGATATCCAATCAAAATGAATAGAATTTGAATGAATGGATACAATGTGAACTACTACGCTGATAGATTATCTTTACAAAAAAGTCCTTAGACCACAAATCATCTGACCATCATTCATCTACAATTATCCCAAAATCATGCAGCCTCTTGCAAGAATTTCTGATATCAATCCCAATATAGTAGAACAATTTCAACTTATCGTTAATGGTCGAGAAATGTGCAAAGCCTATTCCGAACTAGTAGATCCATTGTTACAAAAAGCAAATTTTGATGAACAAGCTGATGCTGCTGCTCAATGAGATCAAGAAGCTACAGCTTCAGATGATGATTTTGTTACTGCTATGGAATATGGTATGCCGCCACAGTCATGATTTGGTATGTGAATAGAAAGAATCCTAGCTATCCTTACTCAACAAGATAATCTCAGAGACGTGGTGATGTTTCCAGTTATGAAGCCAGAAGTCACAACTAATGCCCCCTTGATTTATCCTGAGGGATGAAGGACAAAGGGGGAACTCAAGGGGGATTTAAAAGATAATAAAGTGGAGGATTTAAATAAAAAAATAGAAACCAATTCTGACCTATCTTCCTATTGAAACTTACCGACCTTGGAACAAGTTCATTGACTCGTAGACAAATATCTTACAGAAACCAAAAAACATTGCCAAGACGTAGCCAAAGTCATGAAATACTTTGCTCATAAATTATGACAAGACGAAAATCTTCGATATATAGCAGGATTACTTCATGATATAGATCGAGATCATATAGGCAAAAATCCTAGTGATCATCTATGAGAACAATTCGATACTATTATGTCCGAAATCAATGCTCCACAATTATTTATTGATGATCTCAAATCTCATTACAATCCCAAAACTTGAGTACCAGTAGATTCATTGCTTCGCAAGTACCTAATCTCAGTTGATGAATTGGCTAGCTTCGTGGTTACAGTTGCAATTATGAGACCTACATGAATGGAGTGAATGGAATTCTCTTCAGTCAAAAAGAAACTCAAAGATAAAAAATTTGCAGCATGAGTAGATAGAGAAGAAGTCAAAAATTGCGAAAAATATTTAAATATTGCATTGGAAGAATTCACATTAGATGTTATAAAAGCTTTACAAAACTAAGAAATATTATATCAAAAATTCAGTATCTGTCCCGCAAGGACAGGATTTAACATTTAACATTTCACATATGACACTTCGTCCTTGATGATTCCCAGAATACAATCCTGGTCAACAAATAATCTTTGATCAGATTTTTGAAATTATCCAAAAAAATTATAAACAATATTGATATACACATATCCAGACTCCAGCTGTAGAAGCCAACAAAGTCCTCATGTCCAAAAATGGTGAAGATGCTGGTAAACAAATTTTTTGACTCTATTGACTTGCTCAATGAAGCGAAGATACAAAGGACTATGCTCTACATTTTGATCTCACAGTTCCATTTGCAAGATACGTTTTAGATCGAGAAAATGAAATTACATTTCCATTCAAACGTTATCAGATCCAACCAGTTTGGAGAGGGGAGAGATCTCAAAGATGAAGATTTAAAGAGCTTCGACAAGCAGATATAGACGTCATACGAAACGATTCCAATCCTTGAGATATAGGCAAAAATCTTTTTTATGATAGTGAAACTCTTTT
>DJVF01000017.1 GCA_002441085.1 Patescibacteria group bacterium UBA6263 | reverse complement strand
ACTGCTTGTAAGTGTTATTGATGGTATTGTGTTTGCTATACAATTAGATGAATTATAAGTAAACCCAGCTTTACATCTAAATCTACAATCATTGCTAGTGGTTGCTTCATTGTAATTTGTGGTTTTGGTTGGTGATCGTGCGCTTCAATTTCGTGTTTGACTATATGTACTGCTATTGTTCCATTCAGAGTTTGTATCTGGTAATGATGGACTACAAGCTGTTTGAATAGTCTGAGCATCACATTCTTCGCTAACTATATTATATTGATATCAATATTTACAAGAAAATGAACAAGCTTCTGGAGTCTCATTATAATGTCGTTGGATTCATAGTTCTGTTGGAGTAATTGATGATAACTCTGAATTTGCTGGAGGTGTTGGTGTTGCTTCACAATCATATGTTATATCTNNTTCATTGTATATCAAATCGTTTGGTTCAATCACACAATTGAAGACATTGTCAGATATATCTTATTGATCAAGCAAGATCATTGTTACAGGAAATTGATGCTCATGTTAATAATCTGATCATTCAGTTTATATTGAGTTTGGCCGTCAAAGGAGTTCATCAAGGGATTCATATTCATATATTTCATCAGTTATTGTAGATGTTGGTATTGGTTGTAGTCCGAGAAGATCCATTTCGAAATGGAGTAGCTCAAGTAATACCTGCTTGTAAAAATCCTGTTGCTCAAGTAGAACCGGTTGCTCATGTAGCTCCTGTTGCTCAAGTAGCTCATGTTGCTCAGTCTACTCATGATGTTCATCATCCCAAACTTCATATCAAAGATTTATCTACAAAAACCATTTCTCCGCCTGTATTGATTCATAATATATCATCTAATCTGTCTAGATCTCATGTGACTTGAATTTTACCTCGTGAGAGATTACTTTTGTATAATCTTATTTTGGTGTCGTTGTTTCTATTGATATCAAATAATCTTTCACTTTCTGTATCTGTTGAGTTTTTGGAAATTATAATTGTTTTGATTGTTTGTATTGCATTTTGAAAATCTGTTTTGATTTCTACATCTGCAAATACCAATATAGATCCAAGTCATATGATAATACTTAATAATATCATAAAAAAATTCTGAATCTTAAATTTTGGTTTGGATCAGATTTTATGATTTTGAAAATTGGATATTTTCATTGTATTTTTATATTTATTAAAATATATATTAATTATAAACTAAAAATATTTATTTGTCAAATTTTGATGAACATTTATTTTGTTGTGTTTTATGTGAATATTAGATTGAAAATAAGTATCATATTGTTAGTATTTGACTTGAGATTTTTAGTATTTCCTTATTTTTATGCCACGTATAGATGATGTTATAAAAGATTTATGAGTTCAGAAGCAAGTTTTTGCTAAATTTTATGAAAAGATAATGAAAAAGGCTATGACAGCAAAAGTTGCTACTGTATCCGAAAAAAACCTTCAACAAATTACAGATTTGATAGAAAAAAATAGATCTAAAATAAAAAAAGTATCTACTCAACCAGCCAAAGCACTCAAATCTGATGAATTAGGACAATCCTCTGGTTTTTTGAGTGGTTTGTGATTTACTTCTGTCAAAGAAGAGGAATTTGATATAGATATAGAAGATATTGTACAAGAAGATATAAAAGAAATTGTACCTGAGGATGATTTTGTAACTTTTTCCAGTCAGAAAAAAGAAGAATTTATACAAAAAAAAGAAGAATCTATTGATAAAAAATCATCAGATCATATACAAACCAAAGTTGTTGCGTCCAAAACAGTCTCATCTCAAGCTAGACAATGAGGAAATTATAACAAACCATGAACTTATCAAGCTAGACAATGAGGAAGCTATAACAAACCATGAACTTATCAAGCTAGACAATGAGGAAATTATAACAAACCATGAACTTATCAAGCTAGACAATGAGGAAATTATAAAGCTTGATATAGTACTAGACCACCGCAATTTACTCAGGCTAAAAGGCCAGAGCCATTCAGACAAGAGATAAAAAAAGAAAAGATAGTAACAACTTCAGCTAATTTGATCAAAAAACTAGAAGTAGAAATAGATGAAAAAATTACAGTAAAAGAGTTTTCTGAAAAAATATGAGTACCTTTGCCAGAGATTATGAAAAAATTATTGGAGAACAAAATAATGACAAGTATTACTTCATCTTTGGATTTTGATACAGCTTGTTTGATATGAGCTGATTTGTGAGTAACACTCAAAAAAAAGGAGGCAAAAATGGATGTTGAAAATTTTATAACTGGAGATTTGCAATCAGTATTGGATGTGGATAAGTGAGCAGAAGATTTATTGGAAAGAGCGCCTATAGTGACTGTGATGTGACATGTAGATCATGGTAAAACATCTCTTTTGGATTATCTTAGAAAAACCAATATAGCTTGATGAGAAGCTGGATGAATCACACAATCTATATGAGCGTCTGTAGTTGATCATGATTGAAAAAAAATTACTTTTATAGATACTCCATGACATCAGCTGTTTACTAGTTTGAGGGCTAGATGAGCAAAACTTACAAATATAGCAGTAATAGTCGTAGCTTCTGATGATAGTGTAATGCCTCAGACTATCGAATCTATAAATCATGCAAAATCTGCAGGAGTACCTATTATCATAGCGGTAACCAAAATAGATAAACCTGGTAATAATTTTGAACAAATCAAAGCTGATATAGCTAAACATGGTTTGACTCCAGAAGATTGGTGATGAGATACTCCTATAGTATGAATATCATCCAAGACTGGTCAATGAATATCGGATTTATTGGAAAATATACTTTTACAATCAGAAATATTGGAATTGAAATATAACCCCAATAGAAGTGCTGTTTGAGTGGTTTTGGATGCCTACAAAGATCCTAAACAATGAGTTGTTACTAGTATAATTATATTGACTGGTACTTTGAAAGTGGGAAACATATTGGTTGCTCATAATACTCACTGAAAAGTAAAAAGAATGCAAAATCGGAATGGAAAAAGTGTGGTGAGTGCAACATGAGGTGAGCCTGTACAGATACTTGGATTTGCTCAAATGCCAGAGCCAGGTTGTATGATAGAGGTCGTAAAAAATGAAAAAGAAGCTAATGAAAGAGTAAATATAATCCAATCTAAAGCTATCAAGCAAAGTGCAGAATCTGCTGTACAAGAATTTTTATCTTGATTACAAGCTTCTGATAGTAAAATATCTGAACTTAGACTTATATTAAAATCTGATTGATCTTCTAGTCTGGAAGCGCTCAAACAAGCTGTGCTTGGTATATCTTTACCACCAAATGTCGTGATAAAAATTGTACATTCTGATGTATGACATTTTGGAGAAGCTGACTTGGCTTTGGCTCAGGCTTCCAAATCTTTGCTTTTGTGATTTGATCTTTCTATGAATGCTTTGTTGAAAAAGAAGGCTGAGATTATGAAAGTAGAAATGAAAAGTTTTGATATCATATATGAATTGACAGACTATCTAACTGATTTGACTAAATGAATGATACAGTTGGAGGAATATGAATTGGTAGTATGAAAAATGGAGGTACTTGGTATATTTTATACAAAAGGTAAAGATATGACTATATGATGAAAAGTTATTGAATGAAAAGTGGTTTCAAATGCAAAATTTAGGATACTTAGATGAGAAGAAATATTGGGAAATTGAGAAATGGTTTCATTACATAGAAATAAAGATACTGTCAAAGAAGTATGAGAATGAGAAGAATTTGGTATCAAGGTCAAGACATCTAAAAGAATTGAAATGTGAGATGAGTTGGAATTTTTTATTAAAGAGATGAGATAGATTTTTTAGCACTTAGGGCTTAGCAATTAGCTTTTAGCTTGGTAATTTTAAAAAATGAAGTTGATTGTTGGACTTGGTAATCCAGGATGACAATATAAAAATACTAGACACAATATATGATTTTGAGTGATAGATAAACTAAGAAATGATGAATGAAAAATATTGTGAGATATTTTGGTCTATGATAATAAGTTGGGATGAGAAACAATCCAGACTATATTGGATGATAAAAAAGTGATTTTTACAAAACCAATGGAATTTATGAACCGTTCTTGATGATGTGTAAGTAAGATTGCCAATTTCTATAAAATAGACACCAAAGATATATTGGTGATTCATGATGATATAGATTTGACTGTATGAACTATTAAATTGAAATTATGATGATGAGCTGCTGGTCATAATGGAATTAGAAATATTATGGATAAGTTGGGAAATGGAGAATTTTATAGAATAAGAATATGAGTAGATAGGCCAAATAATCAGGATTATGTAGCTGATTATGTTTTGAGTAATTTCAAAAAAGAAGAAATAGATATTATTGAAACCAAATTTGATCAGATTGAAAAATTTATAAAAGAATTTTTGAATAAATAGTCTTATATAAAAAACAGAGCCGTAAAAAACGACTCTGTTTAGGATTATAAGATTTCACTAGCTATTGTAGCTAATTCGCTTCTTTCTCCTTTTTCAAGGTATACATTGGCGTATATCTCTTTCCCTTTAAATTTACTTATTACATGGGATAGTCCATTATCTGCTTTACCCAAATATGGAGCGTCTATCTGATCTATATCGCCACATAATATAATTTGGGTATTGACTCCTGCACGAGTAATCGCTGTCTTGATTTCGTGTGGTGTTGTGTTTTGACTCTCATCTACTATAAAGACTGAATTGTTGATGCTTCTTCCTCTTATTGAACTAAGAGCTTGGATTTTGATTGTTCCATCTTGTTTTGATGATGTCATCAAAAGTGTTATTTTATCAGCATCCTTTTTTTTTGCTTCTGATATTACAAAATGTAAATTATCATAGAGTCCTTGCATATAAGGAGAGATTTTATCATACAAATCTCCTGGTAAAAAACCGACATCTTTGTTTCCTACAGGTACTATTGCAGCAGAAATAATGATTTGTTTGCATTCTTTCCTTTTGAGTTTTTCAAGTGCACAAGCAATTGCAATTAGAGTTTTACCTGTACCGGCTTTGCCATACAGAGTAACTAATTTTATATGATCACTCATTATTGCATCTATAGCAAAGGCTTGTTCAGAATTTTTGGCAGTAATGCCGGAAACTGATAGCTTTTCAACTTTTACAAGTTGAGGCTTTGAATCTTCTTCAGAAGATTCTTTGTGTGATACTTTTGCCAACACACTTTGTTTCCCATTCTTTAGTATCAAATATTGATTTGGGATTTTTTTTATTTCTGGCAAATCAGGCATTGGAGATTTGCCATTTTGGTAGAGCAAGTTGATGGTATCAGATAAAGCCTCACTTTCGATACATTGTTTGCCAGTGTATAGAAAATCAGCATCTTTTATCTGCTCACTTTCATAATCTTCTGCTTGAACGCCAATATCACGTGCTTTTGATCTTAAGTTAACATCCTTTGTTACAAGGATAACGTTATCATTTTTCTGAGAAAGTTCATAAGCTACACTGAGAATGTAGTGATCTGGTTTATCTGCATGGTAAGCTGTTTTTACTTCTGGTGCAATTTCATTTGTACGTACAAGCTCTATAGTACCTTTTTTTTCTCCTAAAGAGATGCCGCCATTAGAAAGTTTAGAAACCATTTTACCACTAGGATTTTCGATAAATTGTGTTCCAAGTTTATCAATTATCCTGGTAAATTTTCGGGCATTGATGTTAACTTCATTGCTTCCTTTTTTAAATTCATCTAACTCTTCGAGAACTATGCTTGGAATTTTTATATCATGTTCGTCGAAATTGTAGATAGATTTCCAATTAAAAAGGATAACATTTGTGTTTAACACAAAGATTTTTTTCTTTTTCATATAATTTTATTTTTGGTTTATGATTTTTGTTTCTTGCAAGTATAAAATACTTAATTGATATATTAAGTCAATCCTATTTTGATTTATTTGATGATAAATATATTGAATTTAGAATAAACTATGTTGGGATGTGGGTTTATTTGAAAATTTATTTGATGATTTATCTGGATTGATAATATTTTGTAAAAAGGGAAATTCTTGAATTATATTATTTCGTCATTGGATAATTTGAATTTGCAGCTCTTGAGCTTTTGCTTTTTTACTTCAAGCTTGTTCTCCTACTAAAATCATTTTTGTATCTTTTTTGGGATTTTCATGGAATGTTCGTCATTGTTTTTGCATGTTTTGTACTATAGTTTCTCTGGATATAGGGAAAGTTCATGTAATAGAAAAAGATCAGTTATTGAGTCATTCGAATATTCATAGATTTTCCTGGTCTTTGTAATATTGGATAGGATTAAAATTGATTCAAAACTCTTCGAGTTCTTTTAGAATTTCTAAATTATTTTTGTTGTTGAAAAAATCTATAATTTCTTGGACAGTCTTTTGTCATATGCCTACAATGGAACTTAAAAAATCTGGGTCTGTAATATGTTTGGTTAAATTTTTTAGTGGACTGAGTTCTTGATCTTGGAGACTATAATATTTAATTAGATTGTCAACTATCATTATTGCTGTTTTTTTACCGACATGTCAGATACCTAATCAATTGAGCAACCTTCGGAGTGGCTTTGCTTTTGCTTGAATTAGTTGATTTGAAATTTCACTTACTTTTTTACTTCCAAATCATGGAAATTTTTGTAGCAAAATCTGATTGTTTGGATCCGTAAGTTGAAATAGATCAGCTATGTTGGATATAATTTTTTGATCTACTAAAATATCAACTATACTATCCCCTATTCACATTATATCCATACAATTTTTGGAAACAAAATGTTCAAGCTTTGCTTTGATTTGAGCCGGACAATTATCATTTGAACAATAATAATGGATATCTTCATTAATTATCTTTGAATCACAAACAGGACATTTAGTGGGTGGATTGACCGTAGTTTCAGATCAGTTTCTTTTGTCTTTTATGACTCAAACTATATAGGGTATCACTTCTCAACTTCTTTGTAGCCAGACATAGTCCCCTATTTTGATATCTTTATTTTGTACAAAATCGAAGTTATGAAGGGTTGTTCTAGATATAGTGGCTCAGCTAAGTTGAGTTGGAGATAAATTAGCAACTGGAGTAATTATTCATGTTCTACCTATTTGAAAATCTATAGATAAAATTTGTGTAGAAACTTGTTGGGCTGGGAATTTGTAAGCTACTGCTCGTCTGGGATGATGTTGGGTTTCTTTTAATATGGTACGAATGTTTCAATTATTTACCTTTACGACTAATCAATCGAAATCACAATCCTGATTTTCAAAATATTCTTTGGTTTCTGTATTATTACATATATCAATTACCTCACTGATAAAATTACATTTTTTTCTTCGTGGAAAAGTAGGTAATCAGTATCTTTCTAATATTTCATAAGTCTCATCTCAGCTGAAATGAATGAATGGTCATTGGTTTGTGTTGAGTTCATTATAATTTATTCAATCTGATGTTTTTGATGTATTATATATTAATATGTCATACACATAACAAATTAGTCATCTTTTTTTTACCTCAGATGAATCTAATAATTTGATGCTTCATGCAGCTGCATTTCTTGTATTTGCAAATATTTGTTCTCAGTTAGATTCTCTTTCTTTATTAATTTTTTTAAATACTGACTTTGGCATCATGATTTCACCACGAACATGTATTGTTGATTCATCTTTTATTTTTAATTTATTTAATCATTTTATTGTTAAAGCATTTAGTATTATTTCTTCTCATACTTTCCCATCTCAACGTGTGATAGCACTCATCAATTCTCAATTTTTATAAATAAGTTCAACGCTTATTCAGTCAAATTTGGGTTCTATTATATAATCTATAGTATTTGGTATACTATCTTCTTTTTCTTGTTTTTCTAATATTCTATATATTCTAGAATCTCGATTTTTTAAATCTTCTGCATCATATGTATTTTCTAAAGATAAAAGAGCTATTTCATGATTTTTTTTTGTAAATCATTCTGAAATTTGTCAGATAAGTCATTGTGTTGGAGAGTTTCAGCTGATCATATGTGGAAAATACTCCTCTATTTTTTTGATATAATCAAAAAGTTGATCATATTCTAAATCAGAAATAATAGGACTGTTTGATATATAATAAAGATGATTGTGGTCTGTAATACAATCTATGAGTTGTTGATAAATTGCTGAAATTCCTTTTTCAGATTTTTTTTCTATATTAGAATTATTCTTTATATAATCCTGCAATATCTTTGTATTTTGCGATAGAGTCATTATGTTATACGTTTTTTTTGTAAAATGTCTTGATATTGTATTTTAGATATATATTGTGTGCCGTGGTCTTGTAGCTCAGTTGGTAGAGTACATGTGAGTCAAAATTATTTTATGATTTATTGAATGTAGTATTTGGTAATTCAACTTCCTTGAGTTATTCGCGATGTACTCCTGGTTGTATTTTGGCATTAAGCACATGAGGTGGAAGGTTCGAGTCCTTTCAAGACCACTTATGTTTAGCTCTCTTGTATTATCTTGAGAGCTTTTCTTGTTAAATTAAAATCCTCAGTCATTCACTTTTTTTATGACAGCTCCTTTTTTTAAAGGAGCACATCATAGTTATTTACCTTTAAAAACAACTCCAAATGTTGCTAGTAAGATGTAAATATCTAAAAATATAGATCGATGCTGGATATAATATAAATCTAACTTAGCTTCTTGTTCAAAATCTAGTGAATCTCTACCAAAAACTTGAGCATAACCGGTAATTCATGGTTTTATACTAAATAATCTTTTTTGTCGTGTTTCATAATTATTTACTTCATTTTGTAGGTGTGGTCTAGGTCATACAAGAGACATAGTCCCAATCAAAACACAAAACAATTGTGGTAATTCATCTAGGGAAGTCTTTCTAATAAATCTTCATATTCTGGTGATTCTGGGATCATTTTTGATTTTGGGTAATACTCATTCTCTGATATTTTGATCAGAATTGATTAATTTTTGATATAGATCTTCTGCATCTTTTCATCAATATCACACGCTCATATGAGTATACATACTGCGAAATTTGAGAAAAGTAAATAATTGGCCTCTTTGTCCTACTCTTTTGGATTGGTATATTATGGGTCATTTACTTTCTAATCTGATTAATATTGCAATTATAAGCATAATTGGCGAAAAAATAATAATGAATATTGTAGAAAAAAAAACATCCAGGGCTCTTTTGAATACTAATGATCGTCAGTCTAATTTGGAATGTTTGTATTCCAAAGCTATTATACTATTTATATTTTCTGGAGCATAAACCACATCCTCAAGAAAAAATCATTCTCCTATATGATAGAATCTAGTATTGACGAATCTGATCCTTTCAAAAATAGCTTGTAATCTAGATTTGGGAAATGTACCTGCTGCTACTACTATAAAATAATTAGACAAATCTATATCATCTATCTCATCTTCTTTGGCAAATTCTGAGGGAAAAGAGAATCATTTTTTGATATTTTCTATAGCTATATAGCTATCCATAGTATCGCTTCATATAATCAGAATCTTATTTCAAGATTTTTTGTGTCTTTGGGATTCTAGATAATTCCATATTTGATCAAATAAAAATATTCCAAGAAATGATAGTCATCATGTAATAACTATGATAAACCTGGATATTCAATAACTAAATATAAATCATCGTCAAAAATATGATATAAATGTAATTGCTATAAACCAATATAATCGGACTTTACTAAATGTTTGAAAATATTTCTGTACGGGTTTGTGTAGTTCGTAAAGATTTTGAAAAATTCATATAAATAAAAATCATATTCATGATATAATAGAAAATATCATAATTTCATAGTAATTGATAGCTGGTATAGTAAGTTGTACAAATGGTATAAGATCTGTGACTAGACGGATTCTATATGTAGTATAAAATACAGCTATTATTATCAAAAAATGTATTAATGGCCTAATTAGGCGAATTTTGATATTGTAACTAGTCATCAATTTGATTAAAAAACTAAAAATCAATCTGCATTTGATTGATTATTTGATCTATTTGTTTTTTAAAGTTTTTAGATTGTAGTTTGATTTTGAATCAAGCAGCTGATTTGTGTCATCATCCACCAAAAATATTTGCTATTTTTCTGCAGTCTACTTGGTCTTGATGGGATTGGCCGTCTGATGAAATGCTATTTGCTCTGAGAGATCATTTGATATGATCTGGGAAAACTTTGAATACGCAAATAAATTGAGGTCATATAATATCTTGCATAATAATCTGCGCGTAGACAGCCTCTTCTTCATCTATTTGACTACTGAGTAGTTCGTCTTGTGTAAAATAAGTATATAATATATTATTTTTGAGTATCATTCTAGATAATAAATTTTGCATAAATTGGACCGCTTCGAAAGATTTGCTACGAAATATATTGTCTATAATTAATTTTTTATCAGCTCAAAGTTTGATGAGTTTGAGAGCATTGGTAAATATTCTTGGAGTCTGTTGGCCTTGATCAAAACGAAAATTTCATGAATCTGTACTCAATCATAAGTATAGATATGTAGCGATACTAGGATCGTAATAATTTTTTCGTCGTCTATATGTAGTTTCAAAAATTATTTCACAATTGCTAGTTGCATTGATATCTTTGATTAATAATGCGTTGGAAGGAGGATTGTCTTCTTGATGATGATCGATAATGATAAGTTGGCTATCATCAAAATATTTTTCTCTATTTTGAGTAAATTGAGGGATACGATGATATCATGTAAAGTCTGTAAAAATAAGCAAATCGTATTTGGAATAATCAAATTTGGTTTTGATTTTTGAGATTGATTTGATGAACTTGAAAAGTTTACTTGGTTGGTTGGGTGTAAAATATGAAATTTTTTTTCATTGTTTCTCTAATAAACTTCATAGTCCCAACATAGATCATATACAATCTCAATCTATATTTTCATGTCCAAATATTGCTATGTTATTTGAAGACTTCAATAGTTTTTTGATTTTTAACATTTAAAAATTAACTGATTTAAAAACTTAAAGATTGCTTTTGACTTATACTAATTTTGGCTGACAAAACAAGTGATTAGAAATTATATGCTGATATATTTTTGTGGATTATATCTTTGAAGTCGGAATGAAAGTGATATAGATATTTTTTTGTACTATATATTGTAATGTATTAAAATATATTTATAAAAAATCAGTTTTTATTTTGTTTATTTAATGAATGGTTTATTTTTTGTTTATTCTATGATTTGTCTTTTTGATAAAGTGAGCTGATGTATTGGTAGATTGAGCATCAAGTATAGCAAAAAAATTTAAAGTTTCAGATTTGGTTATATGATTGACTATAGTTGCAGTATGAACTTCAGCTCCTGAACTTGTAGTAAATATAATGGCAAGTATAAAATGAAGTGCGGGTATAGCGATATGAAATGTGCTTGGAAGTAATATATCAAATATTCTTCTTATATTATGAATATCCGCTATAATATATCCAATTGCTGTAAAAAAAGCTACAACTTTTAAAGAGATTCCTTTTAGTTTACTTGCTGTGGTGGTGCTATGATTTGTAGCAAATGATGCTATCATAGACTGAGCTAATTTTTCTTGAATAACTAGGATTGATGGATTGGTTTTGTTGAGTTTTTTTGCTATATTTATGTATTATGTTTTTGGTATATCAAAAACTGAAAAGGATTTGGTAGAAGAAGTACATGTTAAAAAAATGTCACTATGGATGTCTATTTTTTTTATATGTCTAGGACTAGTTTGACTGACTCTAGGATGACAATGGATAGTAAATGGAGCTATACATATTGCTGGAATATTTAATATGAACGAAACAATAATTGGACTTACTATAGTTGCAGTATGAACTTCTTTGCCAGAATTAGCGACCTGTGTTGTCGCTGCTTTGAAGAAAAAATCGGATATAGCTATATGAAATATTGTATGATCCAATATATTTAATATATTTTGGATATTATGACTGAGTGCTGTGATAAATCCACTACCTTTTGATATTGGATTAGATAGAGATATTTTGATGACTATATTTGCAACTATATTGCTTTTTGTATTTGTGTTGATATGAAGAAAAAGTTCTACCATAGTTAGGATTGAATGAATTATAATGTTGGTAATTTATATTACCTATGTGACTTTGTTGGTAATGGGTGTAATTTAAAAAACTAAAAAAACCTGGAGCTCGAAAACGAGTCCAGATTTATTGGTAATTAGATTATTTCAATTATTTGTAAGTTATAAACTATAGTGTATAAAGTAATCCTTGAATTTTGCGTAATCATTCTTGATTCAAAAATACCTCTTTGTTTCATACTTGGATTTGTATATCTCATTTGTATTGATTGATAATATTTATCATTTCGTTTATTTTTTCTATCTTATCTGGCAGTTTGAATGATAAGTTTTCTTCTTCTACAACCTCTTCTATTGGTTCCCCTGGAACTTCTTCTATTTTGGCTTCTTCAAAAGCTTTTTTTGCTTCACTAAATCTAAGTCATTTAGCTTTGACTACAGTCATTTTGGGGTCATATTTTTCTCCTGCTTGTTTGACTAATAGATCGTGAGAAGTTTTGATAATCTTATCTATACTGATAGATCTTCATTTGTATCCACTAATTATAAGTATATCAAATTTTTTGAAATCCAAGGTATCTTTGGTAAATATCTCTATTTGAGTCGATATGTCTTCTATCTTGATAAAAAATCATTTCTTTTTGGCTCTTTGGATTTCTTTTATATAGCCTGTGATTATAAATGGTCAAAAATTTTCTATATTCTGAAATTGAGAAATAAAAGAAAATTTTTTGAGATAGGGATATAATCAATCCAAAGGATTACCAGATACGAATGACTTGAAGACTTCTTGCTCCATCATGAGTCTGTCCATCATTGGAGTAATTTGTGGGTTTTTGATATCTAGTTTGGTAATCATAGTTTCCATTCAAAACAATCATTGGTCCAAATTTTGGGATCATTTGGTCCGATCTAGTATATATTCTGTATTTTGCAACAAAGTTCCACGGTCATAAAAATCATCCAAAGCTCAGGCTTTGATGAGTCATTCAAGTGATTTTTTATTTATAATTTGTTGGCATCTTTTGAAGAAATCTTCTAAATCAACAAAGGGTCAATTTTTTTTTCTTTCTTCTTGTATAAATTCTCAAATTTCAAATCACAATCATTTGATACAAAAAAATCATAATCTGATATTGTCTGATATCGCCGCCACATGATTGAAGGAATGGTTGATATTTGGAGATAGGACATTGATTCAATGTTGTTGTGTTTCATGGATATAATTACTGAGTTCATCTGTATCTTCTTCGACAGATCTAATGAGAGCTGCATAAAATTCTACTGGATAATGAGCTTTGAGGTATGCAGTTTGATAAGCTATCATAGCATAACAGACAGAATGTGATTTGTTGAAAGAATAAAACGCTGCAGGTTCTATCATTTTTTCGTATATAAACTGCGCTGTTTCTTTTTTGTATTTTTTATATTCTTTACATCTTTTGATAAACTCTTTTTTGAGTTTTTCTATAACATCTTTTTTCTTTTTACCTACTGCCCTTCTAAGCATATCTGCTTCCGCTAATGAAAATCATGCCATTGCTTGTACCAAAAAAATTAACTGTTCTTGATAGACGGCTATTCAATAGGTTAGGTTCATAATTGGCTTGAGATCTTCTTCTAATTTGGTTCATTCTTGTATGACAGTTTCATCTCAATATTCTTTAGTCAAGATTTCTTTGAGTTCTGGGTGCATATAATTGACTTGTTCTTTTCAATGTTTTCTATCTATATATGTAGGTATAAATTCCATAGGTCACGGACGATACAAAGCGTTCATAGCTACTAGATCGTTTATTGAGTTGGGTTCTAGTTTGATTAGAAATTTTCTCATTCAACTTCATTCAAACTGAAATATCCCAGTAGTATCTCATTGTTTAAATACTTTGTCATATGTATATTTGTCATCTATAGGTGGTTGAAAAGTAGTATTATCAAAAAAATCTTTGAAAATATCTGGCAATTCTTGATTCTCTTTTTCATGCTTTTTTTTGATGATTTTGATACAATTTTTGATTACCGACAAGTTTCTAAGTCACAAAAAATCCATTTTGAGCAGTCAGATCATCTCTAGTGTAGGTCAGTCATATTGGCTGACGATTGTAGTTTCATCTTCTTTGATATATTGTGTGGGTGTATATGCTGTCACATTTTGTGGAGATATGATAATTCAACATGCATGGATTCACAATTGTCTCATATTTCATTCTAATTTAGCTCCAAAATCCAGAGATTGTTTGATTTTGGGATCAGAATTGTATATGCTTTTTAATTCATCATTATTGTCTTGAGAGTTGATAATATCAGATAGAGATGTTTTGTCTGGTATGATTGCAGATATTTGATTGGATCTATCAAATGGTACTCATAATGTCCTAGCAGCATCTTTGAATGCAGCTTTGCTAGCCATTTGCATAAATGTTCATATAAAGGATACTTTGTCGATGCCATATTTTTGTTGAACGTATTCTATTACTTTGAATCTTTGGGTATCTTCAAAATCTATATCAAAATCTGGCATGCTAATACGAGCAGGATTGAGAAATCTTTCAAATAGTAATCCATATGGCAGTGGATCTATATCTGTGATTCTAATTACTCGAGCTAATAAAGATCCTGCTCCTGATCATCTTCAAGGTCAGACTACTATATTGTTTTTTTTGGCTCGACGTACAAAATCTGAGACTATCAAAAAATATCAGTTGAATCACATTTCTTTGATTACTTTGAGTTCGTATTCCAAGCGTTCTATATATGCTGAGATAGAAAAATCTAAAGTCTGATTTTGGAGCTTTTTGGTGTCTTGGTATGTTTGGATGATTTGTTTTTTAAAATCTGTATATGTCTGTATGGTGATTGCGTGTAATTCTTCTGGGGTGATGTCTTGAAGTTTTTTGGATGATGTTCATTTGTTGGTTATTTTGGTGAGCTGCAAAATAGTGTCGTTGTCTCGACCTATATTAAATTTGAAATTTAATCATTTGAATGCACGATAACGTAATTCAAATTCGTTTATATCCATCCTATAATGGCACAAAATTGATAAAAATTAGTAAATAATTGTTTAAATATTGTATAAAGTAGCTAAAGATTGTTTAATATTTTTGCAATATTTCACTGTTTCATACAACTTTTTTGCGATGTTTAGTGAAGTTTACTTATTAAGTATTTTTTTTCAATCAAAAAACCTCCAATTATTTGGAGGTCTATTATAATAAAATTATTATTTAAACAATGCTGGTATGTATATATTGTATCATTGTAGTTTGCGCTCATCATCAGCTTGAATCTGTTGTTGCTAGATCTATTATCCAAAATATCAAACTAACCATTAACCATGATAATCATATAAAAGCTAGGCCAAAAGCAGCTTGTTTGAGTATTTTAAATCAATTTTTGTATTTACCGTCATCTCCAGCAGCTGTCACCATTTGGAATCATCCTCGTAATAGAAGTAACAGAACAATAAGAGCTAACATTCCAAGGATTCGATTAATAAAATTTTTGATAGTATCTATTAGTCTATCTTCTGTATCATCTGCTTCATTTGTTCAGATTACACCAATATCTCATACTCAACAATCTTCAAAATTAGCTCCAAATCAGCTACAATCTGTGAGATCTGCAGATACATTGGATCAGAACAAAAAGATTGATATTAGCCCCAATACACCCCAAAATAATAATTTGTAGATACTACTCATTGTATTTTATAAAATTTAAAAAATATATAATATATATAGTTCTATAAAGAAATCTTAAGATAATACAATATATATTAAAAAACTCCCAGTTGGGAGTCTTTTATTATGTTTTTAGAGTAGTTATATTTACGAAGTTTGTTTATGTTGTTATTATACCTATTAACCAAAATATCACACTAACCATCAGCCATGCTAGTCATATAAATGCTAGACCAAAGGCAGCTTGTTTGAGTATTTTAAATCAATTTTTGTATTTACCATCATCTCCAGCAGCTGTCACCATTTGGAATCATCCTCGTAATAAAATGATAAGTGCTATAAGAGCTAAAATTCCAAGTACTCGGTTTACAAAATTTTTGATAGTAACTATTAATTTATCGTTTTGAAATCAATCTGATCATACTACAGTAGGATTGTATTGTGTACCCAAGGTTGGATCTCAGAATTGAGCTTCAACTGAGTTTATTCCTAAAAATCATAATCATAAGAAACCAAGTAAACTTAAACCAAATAATTTATAAAATAATTTTTTCATGATTGTATTTTTATAATAGATTTAAAATAATTTTATTAAGTATAATCAAAAAAAAGTAATTTGCAAATTTTTTTTAATTATTTTTAACGATAGTTTATTATAGATAATAACTAGCATTATGAGGAATAATATATGTATGGAGTTTTTGAATTGAAAAAAAATAATAGATTCTTAATCTGATAAAGTATGATTATTTGATACTATTTGATATGATAAAATATTCACATTCCAAACCTACATTTGATGAGAAGCTAAAAACCTTTCTCAAAAAATATTCTATTTTTAAATGAGTAGATGTCTCAAGAGAGTTTTATCTTTTGATATTTTTTGCTTTCCTTTTTTTGATACTGATTATAAAACTTTTTATATTGCAGGTAGTAAAACATAGGTATTATGATGATGTATTGAATTCTCAACATATTAGTAGCTCTTTGTTGAAGGCTGATAGATGAGATATATATGCTTATGACAAATCTGGAGCTCCAGTCAAATTGACTGAAAATATAATGTTGTATAATGTATTTGTAGACCCCAAGTTTATATGAGATAAGGAAGAATTTATAGATATAATCACTCCAGTAGTTTATAAACATTTGTGTGAAACTAGATGAATGGAAAATGTACAGTTAGATTGATGTATCAAAAATATTGAATCTTTTAGCAACAAACAATTATTACCAGAAGAGCCAACTTTCTTTTATTTTAGTAGTGGTGTAGTATCTAGTGGATATTATACTTATGATTGGACTGGATATTATAATCAGTATAATCAAGTGCTGAGTGGATTTAATACATGAATTGCTTATTCTCTAATAAGATCTAGATTGGACCAGAGAATCGAAGTTGGCATAAAACATAGAAATTATGTTGGATTTTTTACTAATACAAGTTTTCTGGAAGATTTGGAATCTTTGAATCTAGATTATATTGATATTTTGTATAACAATTATGTTTATATAGTGCCATCCAAGATATCTAATCCTTCTAGACAGTGATTATCATTCAAAAGGTTGTTGGATAGATATGGATATTTGTCTCAATACAAAGATTTTGATAATTATTTTTATCCTCAAGAAAATAGATACGTCAAATTGATTTCTAATGCAAATCCATCTATAGCTCAATTAGTAAAAAATTTGAAATTAAAATACTATGTAGAGCGTAGAAATAATATCCCCATACTTCATGGACTTGGCTTAGAATCTTATAATATAAGATATTATCCATATGGATCTTTTATGTCTAATGTTTTGTGATTTGTACATAAGAGCTGAAATCCTGTTTATGGAATAGAACAATATTTTGATGGATTGTTGCGTGGAAAAGATTGAAAATTGATATGACGTGCTTCTGCTTGGATATGACCTGTATGAGCTAATGAATTCCAGATAGAAGAAGTCAAAAATTGAGATGATATATATCTCACTATAGATATATGAATGCAAAGAGAGATAGAAAATATAGTTAGAGAATATAACAATACTTTTAGGTCAGATTCTTTGAGTATTTTGGTGTTTGATCCATTTAGTGGTCAAGTAAAAGCTTCTGTAAATCAACCGAATTTTGATCCAAATAATTACGATGATGTATACTCACTACAGCCACTATCTCCTGAATTTGCTTATATAGTAGATAATTTGGATTATGTGGATGTACCGATTTATATAAAGACTGGATGAGAAATTAGTCTAGCCAAAGTAAACGAAAGAGTCGATCCTACATTGGAAAAATATATAGCTAAAAATGTTTATTGACCTCAGGTCTTGAAAGACAAAAATATCTCTATGCCATATGAGCCATGAAGTATTTTCAAAGCGTTTACAATTGCTATAGGGCTAGATATAGATGAAATACGCTTATATGATCTTTATAATGATCCATGATTTGTAAAAGTATGACCATATACAATCAAAAATGTTGAAAAAATATGTGAATGAGATCATTCTTTTATGCATGCTTTTGTATGGTCGTGTAATGTCGGTATGGTGAGAATAGCTCAAAAAATGTGAAAAGAAACTTTCTATAATTATTTGGATAAACTTGCTTTTGGTAAACTTACAGGTATAGAATTGTGATGAGAAGAAGAATGAAGTGTAGAATCAGTCACTACTCTTTCGGTTGCTAGGTATTTTAATAATTCTTTTGGACAGTGACTTTTGGTTACACCGATTCAAATAGCTGCATGATTTGCTCCTTTAGTTAATGGTGGATACTATGTCAAACCAACAATTGTGGCTGGGATATACAACAAAGAAACCAAAGCTTTTAATCCAAACTGAAGGGAGGTGGTTAGACAAATCTTTAGACCAGAAACTTCTGAAATGGTAAAAGATGCTTTGTTTGAAGTGATGGAATCAAACGAAGGAATATGAAAAAACTCAAAAGTAGAATGATTTGCATTATGAGGTAAGAGTTGAACTTCTCAGATATCTTTTAGATGAAAATACCAAGATTGAATATGATGGACCAATGGATCTTTTGTTGGTTTGATAACTAGAGATGATGTAAAATACATTGTAGTAGTACAAATTCGTCGTCCTAGACAAAGTATATGGTGAGGATTTACAGCATGAAGAGTATTTAGAGATGTGGCTAGATTCTTGATATGATATAATCTCATAGAAAAATAGAAATTTTTAGTTTATTTATTATATAATGAGTTTTTATAACCTATCTGAATATGTAAAATATGGTTTGTTTCTGCAAGATATCAAAGACAATAATCCTTATGATATAATATTGTTTGAAAGAAAATTTGATTCTGATTTGGATTTTTCTAAATTTAATATAAAGTTTCTCAATCAAGATAATGATAGTTTTGTAAGACAAATAAATGACTGTGTAGATAAATATGATAAGGTTCTTTTGGTATTGCAAGAATCAAATTCTTATGATGTATTGTGATCTATAAAATTCAAATCAAATCTGACTATAATCAATCTGTATGTAGGGATATCATGATTTGGAAATAAAAATAAATTGGATTCTAATGATATATGATATTTGTTGACTTTAGGATTGGATGTTTATGAACCTTGGGATTCAAACAATTTTATCAAGATACTATCTGGTGATAATCCTAAGTATATCAGATTAAGTAATAATGATTTACCTCAAAATTTGTTGTATTTTGAAGAATTTGCTATAATTGATCAAAATTTATTGGATTTGAAAGAAATATTACCATTGGTAAATAACGGATATAATTGATTTGATGGGATAGTGCTTGTATCTTGATCTCTATTGGCAAGTGCTATACAAGCTTTGCGTATATCTATGGATCATTATGGAAATTCTTTTGATTTATTTTGTATAAGCAAATTGAATCTAGAATTGTCAGATGAATTGGTAGCTAGTCTAAAGAAAAATGATTTGATTATATTTATTGTGGATCAGTCTTACCCAAATGGATTTCAGGATATAGTTAAATCAAAATTTAAAGAATGGGGATATCAATCTACTAGGATAAAATTTATTTATCCTGAATATCAAAAATTGAATACTATTTTGGAGGAGTATAAACTTGAACAGGTATGATTGGACTGATTAGCTATTGCAAACAATATACATAATATAGTAAAATCTTAGTTGAAAATAAATAGGGATTGATTATCAATTGTTTATTATATGAGTTTTATAATTTAAAATATCAATATGTTTGGAAAATTATGAGAAATGAAAAAAATGTACGATAAGTACAAAACATTGCAAAAGATTCTCAAAAATCTTGTAATTAGAGCAAAAGAATGAAAATTTATCAACGCTAGTTGAGAAGAAATGGATTCTATAATAGTAGATATAAGTTGAGAAATGAAACTTAGAGAATTACGTATAGAAAATCTAGATCTATTGGATCCTTTAAAAAAGAAAGAATTGGAGGAAATAATAATGAAATGTTTCCAAAAAGCTCAAGATAAAGCACAAGAAGTAGTAGCAGAAAAAACAAAAGATGTACTTGGATTTGACCCAAGCGATATGGCTAATATGATGTGATGATGAATACCAGGACTTAGTTAATATTTGTCAAATAATATTATTCAAATAAATATTGAAGCTTTGAGATAATAAGCTTCATTTTTTCTTCTTTTAAACTTTTAATATTTATATCCATGATTTTGGATATCATTGTAGATATGTCTGATGATCAATTGGAGAATGCTTTGATAGCTCTCAAGAAATCTTTTTGATAATGACTAGGTAACAATATAGTTTTGGATCAGGCAGTATATACAAATGTTTGAAAAAGTTTGATAGATTGAGATTTATAGAAATCATTGTTTGAACTATTGTATATATCTCGAAATCAGAAATAGAATTTGTCTCTAAATAAGTTTATTACGGATCGATCGGTTTCTCATAACATTGGATAATTTAATCAATCTGTATAATCTGTATTGAAATACAATGCTCAATATATCAAGGGCTCATTGACAAGAAAATCTCTCAACTGAGTTAGTCGTAAATTTTTTCTATAAAAGTCAGATTCATATATTTGTTTGGATTGAGTAGGATTGTATGTTCATGTATAAAATACTGCCGTAGTAGCTACCTCATCTATAAATATTGGTTTGAGATATTGTTTGAGTCTATTGAGTGTATCTCGATTGGGATCATTGATGATTCTATTGGGAGATAGTCGTAGTCTATTGCTAGTAGCTTTTCATCGGTTATAGAAACTCACTCACATTATATCTACATAATCGTTTCATGGATAATAATCTTCGAAAGTATAACATTTTAGTCTGACTTTTTGTCATGGAGAGCATTGGATAAGTTTGGCTTTTTGGGAAGGAGTTTGGTCGGTGGGCATATCTCGGTGATTGATAGAAAAATTGAACAATATATTATATTGATCTAATCATACTTCTCTGGATAATTGCCATACGTGAATCCGTGCATCTTGAAATGCTTGAGGATTGGATCATCGAGCATACCATCATCAATTCATCTCG